>JAQGIJ010000271.1 GCA_028291285.1 Phenylobacterium sp.
GGCAAGAACGACCACCAGACGCGCGACCTGTCGCGGCTGTTCTACGCCACGCCCGACGGCAAACGCATCGAGCAGGCCGTGGGCCACGGGCTCTCCTACAATGGCGCCGGGCTCTCGCCGGACGAGCAGACCCTCTACGTCGCCGACACCCTGAGCGCGCGGCTCTGGGCCTTCGACCTCGCCGGCCCGGGCGTCATGAAGGAGCCGGCGAGCCGCCACAGCGCCGGCCGGCTGCTGGCGACCATCCCCGGCCAGGTCTGGGTCGACAGCCTGGCGGTGACCGAAGCGGGCAAAGTCTGCGTGGCGACGCTGATGAACGGCGGGATCACCACCGTGACGCCGGCGGGCGCGACCAGCCACACGGCCATGCCCGACGCCTTCGTCACCAACATCTGCTTCGGCGGAGAGGACCGGCGCACGGCCTACATCACGCTGTCGACCACCGGCCGGATCGCCCGGGTCCGCTGGCCGGAGCCGGGGCTGGCGCTGAACTTCAACCCCTACTGAGCCGGGACCGCCTTGCGGTTGCGGAAGGCGGCGATCCGCGCCTGCATGTCGGCGCCGCGCCCGGCGCCGTAGTAGATCTCGTGCGCCAGCCCGGCCGTCAGCGGCAGGCCGTCGGTCTCCAGCAGCAGGCGTTTGTTGGCGCGGTGGCTGTGCGGCGACTGGGCGGCGATCTCCGCCGCCAGGGCCTCCAGCTCGGTCTCGAACGCCGCGTCGGGCACGCAGATGTTGGCCAGCCCCATGGCGGCGGCCTCCTCGCCGGAATAGCTGCGGCAGGTGAACATCATCTCGCGGGCCTTGTAGGTCCCGACGCGGCGCGGCAGGCGCTGGCTCATGCCCCACACCGGGACCAGCGAGAACCGCGCATGGGTGTCGCCGAACTTGGCCGAGGCCGAGCAGAGGATGATGTCGGCGGCCAGCGCCAGCTCCAGCGCGCCCGTGTAGCAAAAGCCGTGCACGCCTACGACCACCGGCTGGGGCAGGGTGGCCAGCGCCTCGACCACGTGGGCCTGGTAGTTGGGCCGTTCGTGGGTCTCGCCCTCGGCGATGCCGCCCAGGTCATGGCCGGCGGAGAAGCAGCGGCCGGCGCCTCTAAGCGTGACCACCCGCACGGCCTCGTCGGCGGCGATGGCGGCGACGTGCGCCTCCAGCTCCTCGAACAGCTCCAGGCTGAGCGCGTTCAGCTTGTCGGGACGGTTCAGCGTCAGCCGTGCGACGCCGCCGGCGTCATCGCGCAGCACCAGTCCTTGCATCCCGTTCCTCCCGGTCCCGATATCGGTGGCCGGAGCTTAGAAGCTCGCCCGGCGGCGCGCCAGCCGGCGCCCCCTTCAGCGCCGCCGCGAGCGGCGTTCGGACTCGCCGGGGTTCCAGCCGTCGAAGTCCGGCATCAGTCCGATCAGCACGAACAGCCCGCCCACGATGCAGACCAGGCTGAACAACGCCTCGGGCGGCGGCAGGGGGACGCCGGGCTCGCGCGCCAGCTCTTGCTCCGGTGAAAGCGTCGTTCCCACCGGAAGCGCGCCCGGCGCCTCGCAGCGCACCGTGTGGCCCGTCCCGTCCCAGCAGGTCGGCGCGGCCATGGCGGCGCCGGCGAGCGCGAGGCCGAGCGACAGTCCGGCCAGGGCGCGTGGGAGGCGGCGAGGGCGGCGCAAGGCGCGGGCGGCGGCTTTGGCGGGCGGGTTCACAAGGATCCTAACGGGCGAACGGCCGGTCCGTTCGTCGAACGCTGCGCCGAATGACCCCAAACGGACAATATCCCGTCGTGAGCCCGCCGCGAGGCGCAGCCAGCATGAGGCTGTCGGTCGATCCGCACCTGCCGTGCTCCCTCAAAAGAGCTCCCCAGTCCCAGACGGCGGGCGCGGGTCGGCCGGCGCCCTCTGCGCCGGACCCTGTGGCGAAGCGGCTGGGCGAGCCGCCCGGTTTGCTCTATGCGTCTCGCCGAATCGAGCTGACGAAGGAACCGGCCATGCGCGCCCTCACCCTGGCTATCTGCGCGGCGGCCGCGCTGTCGCCCCTCGCCGCCGCCGCGGCGCCCGCCGCCGGAGGGGCAGCCGGAGGGGTCGCCTCCGACGCCCGCTGCCTGATGACCATGGCCGCGCTGGCCTCGTCGAAGGACGAGAACTCCTCGCGCATCGGCCAGGCTGGCGTCGTCTACTTCGCCGGCCGGGTGAAGGCCGTAGAGCCGGGCTACGACTTCTCCACCCGGCTGAAGACGGTCGCCGCCAGCATGAACGGCCAGAACCTGCAGGCCGAGGCGCAGCGCTGCGGGCCGATGGTGGTGGCGACGCTGAACCAGCTCCAGGCCGCGCAGAAGTCCTTCGCCCCGCCGCCCGGCCCCGCCGCCGGCCCGCCGCCGAAGCCTTAGGCCGTGACCCCCGCCGGCGCCGCTGCGGGGGAGGAGAGCCGATGAAGTTCGTGCTGGCCCTCAACGCCATCGGCGTGCCGACCGAGGAGCTGCTGGTCCTGTCGCGCGCCGCCGAGGCCGCCGGCTTCGACGGCGTCATGCTGGGCGACCACGTGGTCATGCCGGCCGCGATCCAGGCGCAGGCCAGCTACACGAGGGACGGCGCCTCGCCGATGGGGTTCGAGACCGGCTGGGCCGAATGTCTCTCGGCCATGGCCTTCATCCTGGGCGCCACCGAGCGCCTGCGGGTGATCTCCAGCGTGCTCATCCTGCCGATGCGCAACCCGCTGATCGTCGCCAAGAGCGTCCAGACGATGCAGATCATGTCCGGCGGCCGCGTCGTGCTGGGCGTCGGCGTGGGCTGGCTGGAGGAGGAGTTCGCGGCGCTGGGCGAGCCCTACGCCGGGCGCGGCGCGCGCACCGACGAGGCGATCCAGATCATCCGCGCGCTGGGCCGCGACGGCCAGGTGGAATGGCATGGCCGGCACTACGAGATCCCGCTGGTCTCCGGCCGCCCGACGCCGGCGACGCCCGTCCCGATCTATGTGGGCGGGGAGAGCGAACCGGCCCTGAAGCGCGCCGCGGAGCTCGGCGACGGCTACCTGTCGGTGCTGCGCACGCGGGCCAGCCTTCTGAAGCGCCTGCAGCGGCTGCGCGAGCTGCGCGAGGCGGCCGGGGTCGCGGACCGGCCCTTCGAATTCATCGGCGTGCCTGCCGACGCCCAGACGCCGGACGACTTCGCCGAGCTCGGCCGCCAAGGCGTGGGCGCCTGCGCCGTGATCGCCTGGAAGGCCGGCTACGAGAAGACCGATCCGCCGCTCGCCCAGAAGCTCGACGCCATCGCCGCCTTCGGCGAGCGGGTGGTGCAGCGGGTATAGACCTGCTCTCCCCGCGTGCGGGGAGAGGTTAGGGTGAGGGGGAAGATCCTCAGTCCGTGGTGAAGACCGGCAGGGGCGGCAGGTGCGCCGGGCGCGGCCCGGTGAGCATGTCGGGGCCGGTCCAGGAGTTCTCCGCCTTCCAGTCCAGGCGCACGTCCCGGAGGACGATCTGCCAGCGGCCGTCGATCCGCCGGTACTTGTCGGCGTAGAGGCCCGAGTGGTCGGGTCCGGCTTCCGAGAAGTTGATCCAGTAGGTGCGCCCGGTGGCCTCGTCCGGCCCGTCGAAGGTGATGTAGCAGGACGTCAGGTGGTGGCGCATGATCCGCCCGCGGGTTCCCGGCGCCGCCTCGCGGCCCTTGCCGCCCGAGCCGCTCAGCGCCTTGACGATGCCGCCGCGGCCTTCGGCGCGCCAGCCGCCGGTGACCATCACCGCGTCCTCGGCGAAGATCCAGGCCAGCTCGTCCACCCGGCCGCGGTCGCCGTTGGCCGTATAGGTCGCGATCAGCTGCCGGATCTCGTCGCGCTCGGCCGCCTCGTTCGGCAATTCAACGCCCATGGTCGCCTCCCTTTCGTTTTGCGTGCTGCCGTTCCAGACTGCCCCGGCGGCGGCTGTAAATCCAAGGCCATTCCGTCCGCGATCCTGGAGAACCCGCCTCGCTCGGAGGTCGGCCCCGGGTGCAAGGCCGCGGGAGATGCTCATGCATATCGGCCTCAGCCGACCCCTGGCGCCGCCGTACCCGATCCCCGACGTCGACGCCGCCTTCGTCGCGCGCGAGGCCGAAGCCGCGGGGTTCGAGCACATCTTCTACGGCGAGCATGCGATCACCCCCACTGACGAGGGCCTGGCCTACAGCGTGCACGCCGCGGGCGTGCCCTATTTCCAGGAGACGGTGGTGGCGCTGAGCCGGGTCTCCGGCGCGACGAGCAGGATCCGCTTCGGCTTCGGCGTATGCCTCGTGCCGCAGCATCAGCCGGTGCGACTGGCCAAGCAGCTGGCCTGCCTCGATTACTACAGCGGCGGACGGCTGATGCTGGGTATCGGCACGGGCTGGAGCCGCCAGGAGACCGAGGCGCTGGGCGGGCGCTTCGAGCGTCGCTGGGCGCAGACGCGCGAGATCGTGGACGTGATGCGCGCGCTGTGGAGCGGCGAGCGGGTCGAGCACAGCGGGGAGTTCTTCCAGTTTCCGCCGATCCGTTGCTTCCCCAGGCCGGCCCAGGCCGGCGGCCCGCCGGTGCTGATCGGCGCGCGCAGCGACAAGGCGCTGGAAAGGGTGGTCGACTACGGCGACGGCTGGATGCCGGCCTTCGTCACGCCGGAGACCATCGCCGCCGGGCCGGAGACGATCCGCCAGGCCCGTGTGCGCTTCGCCGAGCTGGCGGCCGAACGCGGGCGCGACCCGGCCGGCATCTCCATCGTCGCCATCCTGCTCGGCCAGGTCACGCGCGACGACGTCAGGCGCTACGAGGACGCCGGCGTGGACAGGCTGGCGGTCTCCTTGCCCGCCTGCGAGACGGAGGCCGACGCGCGCGAGGCCGTGGCGCGGGTCGCCGAGCAGGTTCTTTAAGCCGGTTGCCCCCGGCCCCCGGCTCTGTTTCCATGAGCCGCAAGACCTGGGGCGCGCCCAAAAGAACGCCCGGACGAGCGACTTGAGGGAGCCGAGACATGAAGGTCACCGCCGTCCTGCCGTTCGACCAGGTCACGCCCGGGGAGTTCCTGACCGCCGAGGCCGTCGTCGAGATTTCGCAGACCGTGGAGCGGGCGGGTTTCGAGGGCGGCGCGGTGACAGATCACCCTGTTCCGACCGGGCGCTGGCTCGACGCCGGCGGCCACCACGCGCAGGACCCGTTCGTCATGCTGGCGCTGGTCGGGGCGGCGACGAAGACGCTGAAGCTGCACACCTCGATCATCGTGGTGCCGTACCGCAACCCCTTCATCATGGCCCGCGCCGTCTCGACCCTCGACGTCTGCACTGGCGGCCGCACCGTGCTGGGCGTGGGCGCCGGCTACCTCAAGGGCGAGTACTTCGCCGTCGGCGCCGACTTCGACAACCGCAACGACCTCACGGACGAATACATCGCGGCGATGAAGGCGGCCTGGGGCAGCGAGGAGTTCAGCTTCGAGGGCACGGGCTACCAGGCTCGCGGCGCGCGCATCCTGCCGCTGCCGCTGCAGCGGCCGCACCCGCCGATCTGGGTGGGCGGCAATTCCAAACGGGCGATCCGCCGGGCGGTGCAGCATGGCGACTACTGGTCGCCCTTCCACTCCGGCGCCGGCCCGGTGGCGGCGACCGCGCGCACCACCGCCATCGCCAGCGAGGACGACCTGGCGGGGCTGATCG
>JAQGIJ010000277.1 GCA_028291285.1 Phenylobacterium sp.
GCGAGCGCGTGGACCGGGCGACGGCGCTCGGCCTCTATCTGGGCGAGCCCGCCGACCCCGGCGTCCGCGCCCGGCGGGTGGAGGTCGGCGCGCCGGCCGACCTGTGCCTGCTCGCCAGCCCCTTGCCCGAGGCGCTCACCGAGACCGACGCGGCGCGCGTCCGAGCGACGGTCATTGGCGGCGAACTCGTCCACCAGGCGCGGGGCTGAGCGCCAAAACCGCCGGATTCCTTGCCATAAGAGGCGCGCTGACGCACTCTTGGGGCCATTAGGGAGTTGACGCGGCCAAGGCATGTCGGACCTGGATCGCCTGATCCGCTTCGCGGCGGTCGCCGAGGAGCTGTCGTTCAGCCGCGCGGCCAAGCGGCTGCGCGTCGACCAGCCGTGGCTGTCGCGCCAGATCCAGCAGCTGGAGGCGCAGCTAGGCTTCCCGCTGTTCGTCCGCAGCACCCGCAAGGTGACCCTGACCCGCGAGGGCGAGGAGCTGCTGGTCCACGCCGCCGAGCTCGCCGCCTCCGCCGAGCGGGCGCGCGACGCCGTCCGCACCCTCGGGCGCATCCACTCCTCGGCCATCGCCTTCGGCGTGAACCCCTACACCTTCTGGCTGCCGGCCCGGCCGCTGATCGTCGGCCGCTTCGAGGCGCGCTATCCGCAGGCCAGCCTGGAGATGGTGAGCAACTACACGCCGCGCCTGATCTCCAAGCTGCGCAAGCGCACCCTCGACATCGTGCTCGTCCCGGGGCCGTTCGACTATCCGGACCTGGAAAGCCTGGTGATCCATCGCAGCGCGCCCAGCCTGCTGGTTCCGGCCGAGGATCCGCTGGCGCGGTTCGCCTCGGTGGACATCGCGCAACTCGCCGGCAAGCGCATCGCCGTGACGGATCCCAAGCTCAACGCCGCGACCTATGACGCCCACTATGGCCCCTTCTTCGAGGCCGCCGCCGAGCCCGTGGTGATCCAGGAGGGGCATTCCGCGATCAGCCATTATGCCCGCGAGCAGCGGCTGTTCATGGTGGCCTTCTGCTGGCCGCAGAGCGAGCAGGGGCTGCCCGAGGGCTTCGTGCATGTGCGGCTGAACCCGCCGACGCACCAGATCGAGTACGGACTGCTCCGCCGACGCGAACCCAGCCGCCCGCTGCTCGACCACTTCTGGAAGGTCGCCCGCGACGTCGCCGCCGAGCTGCTGCACGACGCCCGACGCGCCGCCTGATCAGGCGAAGCGCACCTCGGCCAAGGCGCCCGCTCGGCGGGAATGATCTTTGTTGCGTCGCCCAGGCGCCAAAAGCCTCGTCGAGCGTTTTCCGTCGGCGACGCTTTGTACAACAGTCGAGCTGGGGGCACGCTTGTTTGGTTGGAGACCCGCTTCAGAACGCTTGAAGGAAGGGGCGCAGCACAGCCTTGCCTGGCCGTCAGGCCGTTCGGAGCCGGGCCGCGGTTTCACCCGATGAGCGACAACCGGGCCTTCTTCGGCGTCATCTCGATGGGCGCGGCCCAGGCGGCCAAGTACCTGCTGCAGTTCGCGGTGCTGCCGGTGCTGGCGCGCCAGCTCGGGCCGGCGGCCTATGGGGTCGTGGCGCTGGCGATGCCGTTCATCCTGTTCGCCAACCTGATCTCCGACATGGGGCTCGGAAACGCCCTGGTGCGGGTCCAGGCGCCCTCGCGGGTTCTGGAGTCCACCGTCTTCTGGATCTCCGAACTGGTCTGCGGCCTGCTCGCGCTGCTCATCTGCCTGCTGGCCTGGCCCACCAGCCTGATCTTCTCGACGCCGCAGCTGACCTGGGTTCTGATTGCGCTCTCGCCGATCCTGCTGCTGGGCGGCAGCCTGTCCGTGGCCAACGCACGGATCACCCGCGAGCGCCGTTTCGGGGTGTTCGCCGCCGGCGACAGCGTCGCCACCATCCTCTCAGCCGGCATCGCCGTCGCCGCCGCCATGGCGGGCTTCGGCGCCTGGAGCCTGGTCGCCCAGCAGCTTGTTCTCTGGACGGTGAAAGCCCTCTGGGTCCACGCCGCCGTCCGTTTCCGGCCCGACCTGAGCTTCGATTTTTCCGCCGCGCGCCCGTACCTGGCGTTCGGCTTCCACTCGGCGGCGGCGAACGTCGCGGATCTTGTCGCCAAGAGCCTGCCGACGCTGATCATCGGCGCGCTGATGACCGTCCAGGACGTCGGACACTATTCGATGGCCTTCCAGATCATCCGCATCCCGGACGCGATCATCTCGGGCCCGATCTACATGGCGGTCTTCTCCGCGATCGCCGGTCACGTCCACCAGACCTCCGACGTCTCGGCGCTCACCGTCCGCGCGGTGCGCGCGACCGCCGCGGGCACCGCGCCCATGTTCCTGGGCCTGGCCGCCGTCGCGGATCTGGCCGTTCACCTGTTCCTGGGCGCCAAGTGGTCGGACACGGCGGCCGTGCTGACCTGGCTCACGCCGTCCGGCTATCTGTTCTGCGTCTATTCGGTCATCCAGGCGGTGCTGATGGGCGTCGGCCGGTCCGCCGTGGCGTTCCGCCTGGTCGTGCTTGGGGGCGTGCTCATGAAC
>JAQGIJ010000418.1 GCA_028291285.1 Phenylobacterium sp.
GTCAACGTGCCCGATCCGACCGGCGACTGCCGCCTCGACAACAAGGTCTCCTACGGCCTGCCGCCGCAAGCCGTCCTGAATTCCTGGCCGGAAGTCGCGCGCTACAACAACGGCCAACCGTACACGCTGAACGACCTGGTGCTTCCGACCCTCACCGTGAACAAGCGGGTGAACAACATCACCTTCACTTCGATCACGAGCCTGATGCACTACAACTTCGTCAACCAGGGCAACGCGGACAAGACGTCGTTCTCCTATTTTTATTCGAACAACAACGAGCGCGACACGAACTTCATCCAGGAGGTTCGCGCCGTCACCGCCTTCCCAGGCCCATTGAACGCGACGGCCGGCGGCTATTACTCGTATGAGACGAGGACCTTCTTCAACGGCACGGCGAACATCGCCCCCGTCGACCCGGCCACCGGCAAGCTGAGCACCTTCGACCTGCGCGCGGACAACAAGAGCCGCGCCTACTCGGCCTTCGCGCAGCTGATCTGGAAGCCGATGGACAATGTCGAGCTGGCCGGCGGCGCGCGCTACACCCGCGAGACCAAGAAGGTGGCGCTGCAGAACACCTTCGTGAACGCCGCCGTGGTCAGCGGCTTCCTTCCGGTCGGCGTGGTGATCACCGGCTCCCGGACCGAGGACAATGTCTCGCCCGAGGTGACGCTGAGCTATCACCCCACGCACGACGTGATGACCTACGTCGCCTACAAGACCGGCTACCTGTCTGGCGGGTTTTCCAACCCGGGCAACCTGACCCCGCGGATCACGCTGCAGAACGACAGCTACGACGCGGAGCGGGTGAAGGGCTTCGAGGGCGGCGTGAAGTTCCAGCTCCTCGAACGCCGGCTGAGCGGCTCGCTCATCGGATACCGCTACATCTACAAGGGCCTGCAGCTCACCTCGGTCGACCTCTCGGCGAACCCGCCGCTGATCCGGACGCAGAACGCCGGCGACAGCATCTCGCAAGGCGTCGAGCTGGAGCTCAACTACCGGCTCCCCGGCGGCCTGAACCTGCGGGGTTCCAGCAGCTACAACGACGCGCATTTCCGCACCTTCACCGGCGCCCAGTGCTACACGCGCCAGACCGCGGCGCAGGGCTGCGTCGGCGGCAGCCAGGACCTGAGCGGCCAGCCGATCAACCGCGCGCCCAAGTGGATCATGACGGGGGAGGGGGTCTATGAGTTCGAGACGCCCGGCGGCTATCGGGTCAGCCTCAATGCCGACGTGCGCTACACCTCCAGCTACTTTACGAGCGTGAACCTCAACCCGCTCAGCCTGCAGGGCAGCTTCACCCTTTTCGACGCCGGCGCGCGCCTCACCCTGCCGGACGGCCGCTGGTCCGTGGCGGTCATCGGCCGCAACCTGAGCGATCGCCACTATGGGACGATCGGCAACGACAAGACCTCCGGCAACGGCGAGGTCACCGCCACCGCCGGCGAGCCGAGGGCGATCGTGCTCCAGCTCGAAACCAAGTTCTGAGCCTGGCGATGGCGGCCGTGCCCGAGGATCCCGCAGCGCCCGCCGAGCAGGCGCCGTGGCCGGACCGCCGGCTGGCCTGGATCGCGCTCGCCCTGCTGGTGGGCGCGCTCGTCGCCTCCCAGCTCGACCGGATGCTGATCAACCTGGTCGTCGGGCCGGTGAAGCAGGACTTCGGCCTCAGCGACACCCAGTTCGCCATGCTGCAGGGGATCGCCTTCGGGCTGTTCTACGCGACCATGCCGATCCCTATCGGAATGCTCGCCGACCGTTTCCAGCGGCGGGCGGTGATCGGCATCGGCATCGGCCTCTTCAGCGTCTTCTCGCTGGCGACCGGTTTCGCGCGCAACTACGGCCAGCTGTTCCTGGCGCGGATGGGGGTGGGCGTCGGCGAGGCCAGCGTCGCGCCCGCCGGCTTCTCGATCATCGCCGACTATTTTCCGCCGGACCGGCTCGGCCGCGCCATCAGCCTGTTCACCATGGGCTCGACCATCGGCACGGCCGGCGCCTACATCGGCGGCGGGGCGGCGATCGGCTGGCTCACCGAGCTGGCGACGCACACGCGGCTGTTCATGGGCACCAAGCCCTGGCAGCTCGCCTTCGTGTTCGTCTCCATCCCGGGGCTGCTGCTCGCGCCCTGCTTCTTCCTGCTGCGTGAGCCGATCCGCCGTGGATTGCTCGGGCAGGGAAAGCCGGCGAGCTTCAGCCGGCTGTGGCCCGAGTTGACGCGCTGCGGCCGGTTCCTGGGCCTGTTCCTGGCCGGCATGTCCATGGTCACCACGGTCTCCTACGCCATCTCGGTGTGGACGCCTGCGGTGTTCATGCGGGTCTATGGCTGGAAGGCGCCGCAGGTCGGCCTTGCGCTCGGCCTCATCACCCTCGCCTGCGGGGCGCCGGGAAGCTACTTCGCGGGCTGGCTGGTGGACCGGCTCAGGGGCCGCGGTGTGACGGACGCGGCGCTGAAGGTGTCGGCCGTCGCCTTCGCGGGCTGCGGCGTCGCCGGGACCCTGGCGCCCCTGATGCCCACACCGGCGCTCGCCCTGCTGCTGCTCGGGCCGGCGATCTTCCTGCTCTACATGCCGTTCGCCTGCGCGCCGACCGCGCTCCAGCCGATCCTGCCCAATGAGCTCCGGTCGCAGGTCAGCGCGCTCTATCTGAGCATCATCAGCCTGGTCGGCCTCACCGTCGGGCCGATCGTCGTCGGCCTGCTGACCGACTACGTGTTCCACTCGCCGGCGCAGGCCCGCTACTCGCTGGCCATCGTGGTCGGCTGCGCCTCGCCGGTCATGGTCATCCTGATCCTGCTGTCCTGCGCCTCCTACCGCCGCCTGGCAGGCTCGGCGCCGGCCGCCTGGCAGCCCCGGCGCGCCTTTGGAGGACGCTCCTAGCGCTCGGCGCGGCCGATGACGAAGTCTTCCACCGGCTCGCCGCCGATCAGATGCCGCTGGATGATCTGCTCCAGAACAGCCGGCGTGCAGCCGCGATACCAGATCGCATCGGGGTAGATGACGGCCGTCGGCCCCCCGCGGCAGACCTGCAGGCAGTTGACCTTGCTGCGGAACACGCCGCCTTGCCCGACCAGGCCGAGCTCAAGCAGCCGCCGCTTGAGGAATTCCCACGCTTCCAGGCCCGTCTCCCGGTCGCAGCACTTGGGATTGGTCTGGTCGGCGCAGAGCAGGATGAGGCGCCGCATCGACGGCAGGCCGAGCCGATCGAGGATCCCGGTCAGCTCCTGGCCGATGGGCTCCGCCCCGTCCGATGCGGTCGGCTCGCGGCCCGGCTCAGAGCAGCGCATAGCTGTCGTAGGCCTTGACCTCCTCCGCCGTGAACCGGCCGGCGTTGCCCAGGCCATACAGCCGGGCGCAGGTCTCCCCGGCCAGCCTGCCGCGGAACGGTTCCGGAAAGCCCGCGGTCACCCGCTCGAACAGCTGACGCGTGTTCGGCCAGACCGAGTTGTGATCCATGAAGGCGAATGAGCCCCACAGGAGGTGCGCCTCGCCCATTTAGGCCCGGTTGAGCAATACTGTG
>JAQGIJ010000328.1 GCA_028291285.1 Phenylobacterium sp.
TCCTCGAGGCCGCTAAACAGTGGCACGAGAAGGCCCGTGAGGCGGGATATCTGCCGGCCCCCGAGAAGAAGGCGCGCCGTTCACGCTGACGGCGCTCCGGTAGGCGTTGCCTGGCGACGTGACCGAACGGCGCGCGAAGTTCTAAGGCGGCCGCTCCTCTCCGGAACCCGACATTCCGTTTCCGTGCCGCTGACGTCCGATTAGCGTTAGTTCTCGGGCGCCAGGCAACCACCGAGCAGCTGGCGCGGTGGTTGCGCTTGGCGGCTGTGGACAGAGGCCAGGCACGGGGCCAAAAACGACCAAGACGCGCCGGAGAACCACATGAGACTCAGCCAGCCACGGATCGCCCCCTTGCAGGATGACGAACTCACGCCGGAGCAGGCCGAAGCCCTGCGCCCGGTGCGCGAAGGCAGCATGGGCGTGCTGAACATCTTCCGCACGCTGGCCCGGGCGCCAAAGGCGCTGACCCGATTCAACCAGTGGGGCAGCTACGTGCTTTCGCGGCGCAACGACCTGCCCGCGCGCCAGCGGGAGATCGTCATCCTGCGGACCGGCTGGCTCTGTAAGTCGGGCTACGAGTGGACGCAGCACGTGGAGATCGGCCTCCAAGCCGGCCTGACGCGAGACGAGATCGAACGAATCAAAGCAGGGGCAGACGCCGGCTGGAGCGCGGCAGATGCAGCCCTGATCCGCGCCACGGACGAGCTTAAGGCCGACCAGTTCATCGGCGAGGCGACCTGGGCGGAGCTCGGTCGGAACTTCACCGACAAACAGCGGATGGACGTGGTCTTCACGGTGGCTCAGTACACCCAGGTTTCGATGATCCTGAACACGTTCGGCGTGCAACTGGATGAGGGCCAGACGCTCGATCCGGACCTCAACGACTCCTGAGCCGCTCAGCGCCTTTCGGCATTGGCCGCAGGAGGGCGGCCGGCAGGCGGCGGCTCGACCTGTCGTCGAGCTCTGGGGCCGCTGGACCACGCTGCACTCCGAAGCGCCCGAACTGAGGGGCTAGACCGCCTAGCCGAGTCGCCGGCGCAGCGTCGCCTTGCCGGCAGTCCACCTCCCCCATTTCCCATAACTCTGCATCGGCGAGTCCGCCGCGAGGTTGGAGATCAGCGCTGGCAAGGGACCCGCCCAATCATCGGCTAAAGGCGGTTAGCGGACATCGAGAGTTGGCCAGGCTCGTCGCTTCAAGCCTGAAGATCAGATCCTTTCACCTCCTTGGCGGCCTTGCAACATTTGTCAGCCTCAACCGTTACAGCACCACACTGACAGGAGTAGGCATTATGGTTCGCAATACGTTCTTCGCATCGCTTCTTGCCTCAAGCGCTGTAGTTCTCGCCGTTGCGACGCCAGCCCATGCAGGTAAGGGCGAACGCGCTCGCGAAGCCATCTCCGCCGCGGAGGCCAAGATCCACACCGCCGAATCAATCGGTACGGGCGTCGAAGTTCCGGCCGCCACGGCCGCAGCGCGGGCAGCCCTGGCGAACGCAAAGGAAGATCTGGCGTCCGGTAACAAGTCGGCTTCGATCACAGAGGCCATCCGGGCTTCGGCGTTTGCCGACACCGCGATCGGTGAATTGCAGCGTCGCAAGGACGAGTCCGTCGCCGCGGCGCAGGCGTCCCAGCGAGAAGGTGTCGCCGCAGCTCAGGACCAGGCCGCCAGCGCGCAGCAGCAGGCCGCGACCGCCCAACAACAGGCTGCGGAAGCCAGCGCCCGCGCCGACGCCGCTCAGCAGGCTGCAGCAAGTTCGGCGGCGGACGCAGCGGCTGCGCGCAGCGCTGCGGCCGCTGCGCAGACGCAACCTGCGCAGGTCGAGACGACCGTCACCACGCAGCAACGGGGCGCTGCCCATCGCACTTCGAAGACACGTGTGACACGGCGCACGACAAGCGTCGTGCCCGCCCCGACCGACCAGGTCACCACGACGACAAGCGTGACCCAACACTGATCGGGGTCGTTAACCAGCGCGGCCGTACTCAGACGGCCGCGCCACTTGCTCTAGCTCCTGCGATGTCCGGCCAGCAGGACGGCTGAGCGCCAGCTGTGGACGTTGACTCCTCGGCGTGAACTCAGCTGCCGACCTGACATGCTGTGCGCCGGTCCGACGCCGCGCCCGCTCTGGCGGGTTGGGCCTACCGTCGTTCGAGCACCACAACCGGGATCTCGCGCTCCGTTGCGCGCTGGTAGTCGTCGTACTGCGGCCACACCTTTACCGCCTCGGCCCACAGGCGCGCACGCTCCGGCCCCTCGGCCGTCCGCGCCACCGCGTCAAAGACATCGGCCTTGACCTGCACGTGGACGTGCGGATCCGCCGCAAGATTCTGATACCAGTCCGGGTGCTCGGGCGCGCCGCCCTTGGAGGCGATGATCACGGGGTCGTCGCCGTTGCTGACGAAGATCAGTGGCGTGGTTCGCATCTTGCCCGAGTTGCGTCCCTTGGTCGTGAGCAACAGGATCGGCGCGCCGTTCCAGATGTAGCCCTGCTCGCCATGCGTATCGCGATAAAGGCGCACATGGCCGTCTCCAAAGACGCTCAGATCCATCTCGTCCCGCGAGTGCGGGGGCCTCAGCTCGCTCATGGCTGTCTCACCTCTCGTTGCGTAGCGTATTGGTCCGCCAGCCCGCCGCCTCCCGAGTCGCCAACGCCGATGGCCGGCGTCCGGGCCCAGAAATTCCGCCGTAGCCGGACGCCACCGGGTCGCGCGGGCCAGTGGCTCCTCGAACGGCTGTGCGCGCCACGCTGATCCCGCTCGCAACCCGGCGGCTTTGTGCCCGCCGGCCGATAGTGGTCCCGCGCGGGCTAGCGATGGGCGCTTAGCGTGATGTCCAAGGGCACGCGTGTCGCGACAGGGTTCGCCGTGGCGAATTGCCCGCGCCCCACGCCGAACCAGGTCCTGTCGATCGCGGCCGAGCCGTGCATCTTCGCGATATTGCCTGAGATGGTCAGTTGGAAGGTCAGCGCCACCGGCCGCTTGACCCCGCGGATGCTCAGATCTCCGGCCGCCTGATAGCGCCCGCCGCCAAGATCCTTGAATGCGTTCGACGTGAAGGTGGCTTGCGGAAAGGCCTTTGCCGAAAACCAGTCCTCGGTGGGCAGGGCCTCGTCCCGTGTGGCGTCCCCCGTCGAGGCGCTCGCGACATCGATCACGGCGACGACTTTCGAGCCGGCCAGGTTCTTCGGGTCGAAGGCGACCTTCGCATCCCAGCGACGGAAGACCCCGCCGAAGGCCTGACCGTTCATCGAGCCGCTGAACCCGAGCTTAGAGGCGGCATGATCCACGGTCCATGCGGGCGCGGGCGCGGCGACGGCGGGCGCCATCACGGCGAGCGCCATGGCGACGCCGATGATCGGGGAGAAACGCATTTGAATGTTCCTAAGTGGAGCGCGCACCCAAGCCAGGGACCATCCGACCCAGGAGGCCATCCCGGTCGACGATCTGGTGTTTGAGCGCGGCGGCAAGATGAAGGGCGATCAGCAGCACGCTACCGATGGCGAGCGACAGGTGAACCCTGCCGGTCGCCGCCTCGACCGCCTTGCGCCCGTCCATCGGCAAGTCGTGAAGCCAGAACAGGTGGGGCCAGGGGATCACGCGCCAAAGCAAGGTCGGAAGGTTGTATGGGCTCACCGAAACCAGCACCCATCCGGTCAGCGGCATAAAGATCATGATGCCGTAAAAAGCCCAGTGGACAGCGTGCGCGACCCCTCTCTCCCAGGGCCTCATGGCTTCCGGCAGCGGAGGCGGCGGGCTCACGAGGCGCCAGGCCAGGCGGGCGATGCTCAGGAGCAGGACGGTGATCCCGATGGACTTGTGGAGCTGGAACAGCTCGAACTGCGCCATCCCCTTGAGGAAGATCATGCGCCAGCCGACAAGCAGGTTGGCGAGGATAAAGGCTGCGATCAGCCAGTGGAGCGCCATTGCTCCGATCGTATAGCGGCGACGTTCGGGCATCGGTTGGATTGTCCTGAGTTCGCGGCTCTGTATCCCGGACGGCGGATGCGGAGCCGCGCGCCGCGTCAGCTGGCCTGCTTTTCGAATGCGGCGCTGATGATCAGCTCCACCTCATCGCCGACCACCGGCACGTACTTG
Source organism: Phenylobacterium sp. (assembly GCA_028291285.1). The sequence continues at coordinate 4,096 of JAQGIJ010000328.1, forward strand.
CTGACGCCGAACTCGGAACGCTTGATCTGGCCGTGCGCGCTGAAGCCTGTCGTGAAGGCCTTGGTGAACGGATTGGGGCCGGCGCCCACGAAGCTGGCGTCCAGCACGACCGGTCTGGTGACGCCGTGAAGGGTCAGATTGCCGGCGATCTTCGCCGTCTTGGGTCCGGTGCGCGTGACCTTCGTCGAGACGAAGCGCATGGTCGGGAACTTCGCCGCGTCGAGCCAGTCGCCGCCGCGCAGCTCGTCATCGAGCTTGGCGTTGGTCGTGGCGACATTTTGGATCGGCACCGTCACGTCGAGCTTAGTCGCGCCCAGGTTTTTCGGGTCCAGCTTCAGGGCGCCGGCGACGCCGCTGAACTCGCCGAAGTAATTATTGAAGCCAAAGTGGTTCACACTGAACACGATGCGGCTGTGGAGGGGCTCCACCGCATAGGATCCCGCCTGGACAGCAGCGGGATTCGTATCGGCCGCTTGGCCGGCGAGGGGCGCGCAGAGCGCGAACCCGATCGCCGTCACGGCCGACAGAACGAGACGATTCATCGAAGTCTCCAGGGGTGCTAGGAGGTTGAGTCTTGGTCACGCCGCGGAGACTTGCGCGCATGTCCGGTTCGCGCGGAATATGCTGAAGTTTCGGCGCCGAGTGCAGCCGCATAATGTAGAACCATCTATTCGGAGATTCCGAACAGACGTGAGCGCGCTTCGCCAATCCAGCCGATCGTGACCGTCGCCGGCTTGCCGTTATCCAGAAGCGATCAAACGCCGTCCCGGCGCGTTTGCGCCACCAGCCGGTCGATCAGGAAGCGTCCTGCGGGACCTGGCGGCGAGTCCGAGCGGTAGATGGCCTGCAGGGGGTAATCGCCACCTGGCGCGTCGGGCATGTCGAGCCGAACGAGGCGGCCCGCCTGAAGGTCCTCC
>JAQGIJ010000356.1 GCA_028291285.1 Phenylobacterium sp.
ACCAGCAGCTCCTGGAAGTCGGCCACCTGGGCGTAGCTGGTCCAGATCTTCGAGCCGGTGACCACCAGCTCGTCGCCGTCGATCACCGCGCGGGTGGAGAGCCCCGCCAGGTCCGAGCCGGCGCCCGGCTCGGAGAAGCCCTGGCACCAGACGTCCTCGCCCTTGAGGATCCGCGGCAGGTGGAAGGATTTCTGCCGCTCGCTGGCGTTGGCGATCAGGGTCGGCCCGCCGTGGTAGAGGCCGACGAAGGCGCAGCGGGCCTCCGGCGCGCCTGCCTTGGCGGCCTCCTCGTACCAGATCACCTGCTCGACCAGCGACAGCCCCCGCCCGCCGTACTCCTTGGGCCAAGCGATGCCGGCCCAGCCGCCCTCGTATTGGGTCTTCTGCCAGGCCATGTCGAAGTCGCGGATGCCGAAGCGGTCGTGCGGGATCGGCCCTTTCGGCACGTTGGCCGCCAGCCAGTCGCGCAGCTCGTCGCGGAACCGCTGGTCCTCAACGCTCAGGTTCAGATGCATCGACGGTCTCCTAGCGCCGCCGCCGCGCGCCTGACTCGGCCATCATCTCGACGCCCCGGCGGACGATGTCCGTCGACGGGGTGGGCAGCAGCGCCACGCCGGACTCGCGCGACGGCAGGATCACGGTGGCCGTGCCCGGGCAGGTCACCCAGCCGCGCTGGCTGGTGCCCTTGATCTCCAGGTCGACCACGTGGTGGCCGTCCTCGATCCGCTTGCCGGCGACCCGGCCCTCCAGGATGTGGGTGTCGCCGATGAAGTTGAAGGCCCGCATCTGGCAGAACAGCCGCCACAGCCAGGCGTCGTCGCCCATCCAGGCGGTGACCAGGTGCGCCAGCCAGTTCATCCGCATGTCGCCGTAGTCGTAGGGCAGCGGCAGGCCGACCTTCTCGGCCCAGTCCTGTTCCCAATGCAGCCGCTGGACCACGTCCGGCACGCCGGAGCGGTTCTTGGTGTAGAAGCCCGGCATCTTCTGGCGCTGCTTCCACCAGTAGCGCAGCGGACCGTGGTCGTAGTGGCCCATGCCCCGGCCCAGGTGCTCGGCGATGATGTCGGTGACGGTGAGCGGGCCCTTGGCCAGCGGCGGCATCAGGTCGCCGATCTCGACATCCTCCCAGTAGCGGGTCTTCGATCCGCGGGTCTCCTCGGCGGCGTAGACCGCGTCGATCTTGGCGATGTCCTCGTCGGAGTAGACCCAGGCTTCGACGCCCTCGTGCTTGTTGGTCTTCTTCGAGCCGGAGCGCTCGGCGGTGATCATCAGGATCTCGTGCATGCCCACCGGCGCGCCGAGGCCGTCCACGTGCAGGGTGCGCGAGGTCAGGTGCACCGAGCGGCCGCCGGCGAACTTGCTCTGCTCCTCCACCCGCACCGCCGAGCGGGTGCTCTCGTAGAAGACGTCGTCGCCCGGCCGCACCGGCTTCCACCATTCGTAGCTGAAGCCCGAGACGTATTCGCCGACGCCTCGGAACAGCTGTCGGAACTGCTTCTTGCGCTCGGCGTCGAACGGCGGCGCCTCGTTGATCCCGGTGATGGCGAGAAAGGTCGGCGGCGCGATCTGGCCACGCCAGCGGGTGGTCTTGCCGTACTCCGGATCGTGCCACAGCGGGTTGTCGTCGCCGAAGGAGAAGGCGAAGTGGCGGATGCCGGCCGAGCTCGGCGTCTCGTCGTGCATGCGCAGCTTGGCCGGCTGCGGGATGCCGATCTGCGAGCGCGCGCGTTCGATCTCCGGATCGGTGATCTTGCCGGTGGTGTCGGCGGGGGCTTCGGCGGCTTCGCTCATGGGCGGACTCCTGTCGCTTGGCGCGGTTGCCGCACCTTACGCGGGGCCCCTTGCGCCCACGTCAGGCCAAGGCGGCGGCAAATTATGGCAATTTCTCCTTGGTGCTGCGCCTTCACGCCCCCAATCTGCCGCCGACCCCCGCCGGGGTCCAACAGAACAGGCAGATCAGGGAGCGTCTCGAAGTGGGCGAGACATTGGTCGGGGAGCCGAGCGTCCTCTGCGACGGGCTGGTGTTCGCCGAGAGCCCGCGCTGGCAGGGCGGCCGGCTGTGGTTCTCCGACATGCATGGCCATGCCGTCTGCAACGTGACCCTGGCCGGCGAGCTCACCAGGGTGCTGGACGTCCCCGGACAGCCGTCGGGCCTGGGCTTCATGCCGGACGGCGCGCTGCTGATCGTCTCGATGAAGGACCGCCGGATCCTGCGTCTGAAGGACGGCCAGGTCTCGGTCCACGCCGACCTGATGGGCTGCTACGCCCGCGGCGAGCTCAACGACATGATCGTCAGCCCGCAGGGCCGCGCCTACGTCGGCCAGTACGGCTCGGACACCTACGCCGGCGAGCCGCAGCAGCCCACCAGCCTGATCCTGATCGAGCCCGACGGCACGCACCGCGCGGTCGCCGGCGACCTGAAGATGCCCAACGGCATGGCGCTCTCGCCCGATGGCGCCTGGCTCTACGTGGCCGAGACCTACCGCCCCTCGATCACCCGGTTCCGGATCGCGGCCGATGGCGATCTTGGCGAGCGCGAGATCTTCGCAGACCTGGCGGCGCGGCCTGACGGCATTTGCCTGGATGCGGAGGGCTGCATCTGGTTCGGCTCGGCGCAGCACCCCGGCGGGGGAACCTTCCGTGTGGCGCAGGGCGGCCGTATTCTCCAGGCGGTGCAGCCTGAGGGCTGGCGCGGCGTCGCCTGCGCCCTGGGCGGCGAGGGCCGCGACACCCTGTTCCTGCTGGAGTCGCAGCGCGCCTCGCCGCGCAAGATCGCCGGAGCCGGCAACAGCCGCATCCGCACCCTGCCCGCGCCGGCCCCCGGCGCCGGCCTGCCCTGATCGATCGAGGACGACGCCCGATGCTGAAGTTCGGCCTGGGATACGACTTTCGCCGCGCGCCCGGCGACACGCGCGAGATGCGCGAGATCTACGCCGAGACGCTGGACCTGATCGCCTATGCCGATGACCTCGGCTTCGACTACGTCATGCTGACCGAGCACCACTTCGTGGCCGACGGCTATTCGCCGTCCTACGCCCCGATCGCCGCGGCGGTGGCGGCGCGGACCAAGAAGATCCGCATCGTCAGCTACGTGCTGCTGCTGCCCTTCCACAATCCGCTGCGGCTCGCCGAGGACGTGGCGGTGGCCGACCTGATCTCCAACGGCCGCGTGGAGCTCGGCGTCGGCGCCGGCTACCGCAAGGAAGAGTACGACGGCTTCGGCCTCGACCGGGCGGAGCGGGCGAGCCGGATGGACGAGGGCTGCGAGGTGCTGCTCAAGGCCTGGACCGAGGAGAACTGGTCCTTCGCCGGCAAGCACTGGAGCTTCAACGACGTCACCCTGACGCCCAAGGCGGTGCAGACGCCGCACCCCAGGCTGTGGATCAGCGCGCGTGCGCCGGCGCCCGCCCGCCGGGCCGCCGGTTTCAGGGCGCCGCTGCAGCTGCCGCCGATCCAGGACGTCGGCCTGGAGGCGGAGCGCGCCACCTATGACGTCTATGCGCAAGGGCTGCGCGCCCAGGGGGCGGACCCCGCCGACTTCCCCGTGATGGGCATGTTCGGGACGGTAGTGACCGACGACCTCGGTCGCATCGGGCCCGCCATGAGCGAGGCCGTGCGCTGGCGTCGCGAGCTCTACGCCGCTTGGTTCACCGAGGCGATGGACCTGGCCTTCGACGCCAGCAAGGCCGAGAAGCCCGCCGCGGAGCTGCGCGTCCTGTCCGGCGCCGTGGGCGATCCGGAGACGGTGATCCGCGGCATCGAGAGCTACGTCGGGCGCGGCATCCCCTACTCCCACCTGGCGGTCGGCGGCCTGCACGAGCGCTTCGATGCGCACGGCCGCAACGAATACATGGAGAGCCTCGCCCGCCACGTGCTGCCGCACTTCCGCGCCAAGGCGAAGGCGCCGGCCTGAGCGATCAGGCGTCCGCCCCGCCCGCCGCCGGCGAGATGAAGACCGCGCGGTCCGGCTTCAGGTCGATCAGCGGCGTGCCGTCCAGGCAGTCGAGGCCGCGGACCAGCAGGACGCCGTCACCGTCCCGGCCTTCCAGCTTCACCACCGACGTGCCGATCGGGTTGGGCCGGACGGGCGAGCGCAGCGCGAAGGTCCCGCGCGGCGGCGCGTCCGGCCGCGGGCTCTGCAGGACCAGGTCGCGCCGGGCCTGGTCGAGCCAGTAGAGCACCTCGAGGCTGGCGTAGGCCTCCACGCCCTGCAGCGCCGCCCGCCAGGGCTCGAACACCTCGATGCGGCAGAGCGGTCCGTCCGGCCGCCCCTGGCGCGGGCAGTCCGCCCGCGCGGTCCAGGGCGTGCGGAGGCGGCCGATGAAGATGAGGCCGGCGTCCGTCGCGGCCGGCTCTTCGACGGCGACTTCCCCCGGCCGGACGCCGTCCTCGCGCACCATTCCGCCCATCGGACCTCAGCGCGCCTGGAACTCGGCCGGCCGGCGGCCGACGGTCGCGGCGACGGCTTCACGCTGGTCGGCCGAGCCGGTGAGCACCGCCTGGGCCATGGCCCCCATATCGAGGGCGGCGTGCAGCGAG
>JAQGIJ010000371.1 GCA_028291285.1 Phenylobacterium sp.
GCGAGCGCCGTCGCGGCCCAGTCCGGGATGCTCCGGTGCCAGATGAGGGTGTGGCCGTGCACGCCTTTGCCGTGGGTCCGGGCGAAGTCCACCAGCTCGTCGGCCGCCGCGAAGCTGAGCTCGCCGCGGCGCGGTTCGATGGCCGCCCACTTCAGCTCGAGCTCGGGGGTGACGCAGCTGCACTCGCGCGCGATCGCCGCGCTGAAGTCGCGATCCTGGCTGAGCACGTCGAGCCGCACCGCGGCGCCGTAGCAGCGGCCGCTCTGGCGGGCCGCCGCCTCCAGCGAGGGGGCGCCGGCCTCGGTCAGGGACGGCGCGTCGACGGGCAGCACGGACATGCCCGCGAGCAGGGTGCGTCGGTCGATGATCGGCGGCACGGCTTGCTCCGCGATGCAGCTGTCCACGCCGAGGATAGCCCAGGCGGGCGGGGATCTCCCGGATTCGATGCGCCGGGCGAGCCGGATCAGACCACCAGGCGGTGCTCGGTGAGCTCCTGCAGGCACTTGGGGGCGCGGTCGACGGGGCGGCGTGCGCGCCCGACCCAGCCGATCAGCTCTTCCATGCCGCTGTCGAAGTCCCGCGTCGGCTTGAAGCCGAAGGTGCGCTCGATCTTGTCGATCGCCGGGAAGCAGTGGCGCACGTCGCCCACCCGATAGAGGTTCAGCCGCTCGGGCGCGATGTTCTTGCCGAGCAGGCGGGCCAGCGTGCTCGCCAGGCCGGCCACCGTGGTCCGCCGGCCGCTGCCGACGTTGAAGGTGTCCCAGATGGCGAGATCGCTCTCCAGCACCTCGGCCACGGAGTCGGCGACGTCCAGCACGTGGACGAAGTCACGCAGCTGCTCGCCGTCCTCGAACACCAGCGGCGGCTGGTCGTTCAGCAGCCGCGAGATGAAGATCGCCGCCACCCCCGTGTAGGGATTGCTCAGCGCCTGGCGCGAGCCGTAGGCGTTGAAGAAGCGCAGCGCGACCGTCGGGATCTCCAAGGCCCGGCCGACGGCGAGGAACATCTCCTCATGGTCGCGCTTGTTGATCGCGTAGATCGAGGCCGGCTGCAGCAGCTTGTCTTCTGTGGTCGGCACGGGCTCCAGGATCTCCTGGTCCATGCGGAGGTCCCAGTCGCGCGCCTTCAGCTGGGCGTGCGGGCGCAGCTGCGGGGCGACGCTGCGGCCCGTGGAGGGGCGGATGTACTCGCCCTCGCCATAGACCGACATCGAGGAGGCCACCGCCATCCGCTCCACCTTGTGGCCGCCCTTGGACAGCACCTCGAGCATGATCGCGGCGGTGGCGACGTTGTTGCGCGTGTAGTCGACGATATTGGTCATGCTCTGGCCGACGCCCACCGAGGCGGCGAGGTGGACCAGGTGGGTGACGCCGGCGAGGCTCTGTTCGAACACCCCGTCGGTGAGGATGTCACCGCGGATCCGCCGGGCGGCGGGGTCCAGATAGATCGGCCAGCCCTCCGCATCGAGCTCGGCGTCGGCGTGCACCTGCGGGCTCAGACAGTCGAGCACGGTCACCTCGAAGTCCCGCGCGAGGAGCACGTCGACCAGGTGGGAGCCGATGAATCCGGCGCCTCCGGTGATCAGGGCGTGGCGGTGAGGCATGGGTTCTCCCTTGCTTGGCGGCGCGTCAGGCCGCGCGGTGATGCGAATTCTGAGAGGCCTGGAGATTGAGCTCGATCAGGGCCTTGTTCGCGTTGATCTTCTCGGTCCGTTCCCAGACCTGGCCGCGGTCGTTGAGGTACATCCAGAAGCCGATCCACAGCGGGACCAGCCACATGACCCACCAGATCGCCACGAACAGCGGATTGACGCGGAGCATGTACTTGACGCGCGCCCCGGTTCCCGTGGCCACCAGAGCGGTGCGCCGCCAGGTGCTGAGGTAGAGCCCGGTCATCGAGACCACGAGCCCAAGCACGTTGGCGCCCGCCAGCGCGACGATCCACAGCGGCAGCACGTGCTCGTGGTGCGCGAAGGACCAGATCGCCCAGACGCCGGTCGGGAAGCCCACCGCATTGACCCAGAGGGAGAGGCAGGGAAGGAAGTTCATCCAGGCCTTCATCCGCTCCCAGGCGGTGAAGCCCAGGCGGTCCAGCGGCTCGGTCAGGCTCTGGAAGAAGCCGCAGACCCAGCGTTTGCGCTGGGTGACTCCGCGGGCGAAGGTGAGCGGCACCTCCTCGATCAGCGGGTTCCCGATGATCCCGAGACGCTTGCCGTTCTTCCAGAACCGCATGCCCACCTCCGGGTCCTCGATGGTGATCCACGGGTGGAAGCCGCCGAGTTCGAGCAGGTCGGAGGCGCGGAAGAACAGGCCCTTGCCGAGCACCCAGAACGGCTGGCGGCCGTTCGCCGACAGGTGGGCGTACTTCAGGCCGTCCCAGGCCATGTGGTCGAACGCGTGCAGGCTCGCCGCGAGGCTGGAATTCAGGTTGCCAGCCACGTTCTGCGACTGCAGCACGTCGTAGCTCTGCATGCCCGCGACGGCGGCCACGAAATGGTCCTGCGGCGGGCAGCTGTCGGCGTCGATGTAGTTGACCAGGAAGTCGCCGCGCTTGGACCAGGTCAGGGCGGTCTGGTAGAAGGCGTAGATCAGCTGGCGCGTCTTCTTCGGCGGCAGCTCGCGGACGCGGCGGCGCCGCCCCGCGTGCCACCAGTAGCACTTGTCGTTGCTCTCCCAGGCCTGCCAGACCAGCTCCCACGAGGGATCGGTGGTGGGCGGCACGAGCAGGATCTCCAGGAACTCGAACTCCGACTGCAGCCGCCGCAGGCTGGCGGTGGTCTCCAGGTCGTCGGCGTTCGGAAGCGCGATGATGCGGGCCTTGCCGGCCGGATAGTCGATCTGGCTGATCGACAGCATGGTCGTGCGCATCGTCGACTCGAGCTCGCGCAGCACCGGATAGAAGAGCACGATGTCCGGGTAGTCCTGCTCAGGGACGCGGGCCGCCTCCGCCATCTTCACGCGGTTCACCGGCAGCGAGAACAGGTAGATGTCTATGGCGAAGGTGGCCGAATAGAGCAGTTGGCCGATGATGAAGGCGACCACGAGAAAGGTCGTGCCATCGATCCAGTGTTGCATAGCACGCTCTCTCCTTAGCTAGAGCTCAGCCGCGGCGATCTGGTGCGGGACGCGCGCCTCGAGCCGGCCGGGCCGTGCGGCGGGCGGCTTGGCCGCGGCGGGCCCGGCGGCGAGCCGGTCGGGCGCGCTCATCGGCCGTCCTGGCGATGGGCAGTTGATCCGTCCATCACGTCTCCTCAGGCGTAAGAGGGTTCGGGGGTGGCGTTCAGGCGCTGGACGAAGCTCTCGATCGTCCGCTCCAGCCCCTCGCGCAGCGCGATCCGCGGCGCCCAGCCGAGCCGGGTCTGCGCCAGGGTGATGTCCGGCTTGCGCCGGCGCGGATCGTCGATGGGAAGCGGGCGATAGACGACGCGGGAGCGCGATCCGGTCAGGTCGAGGATCGTCTCGGCCAGATCGGCGACCGTGATCTCCGCCGGATTGCCCAGGTTGATCGGGCCGACCAGATCGTCGGGCGACATCATCAGCCGCAGGCAGCCGTCGACCAGGTCGTCGACGTAGCAGAACGACCGGGTCTGCTGACCGTCGCCGTAGAGGGTGATGTCGCGCCCGCTCAGGGCCTGGACGATGAAGTTGGAGACGACCCTGCCGTCGTCCACCTGCATGCGCGGCCCGTAGGTGTTGAAGATCCGTACGATCTTCACCAGCAGGCCGGCCTTTTCGCCGTAGTCGTTGAACAGGGTCTCGGCGAAGCGCTTGCCCTCGTCGTAGCAGGCGCGCGGGCCGACCGGGTTGACGTGGCCCCGGTAGGTTTCGCTCTGGGGATGGACGTTGGGGTCGCCGTAGACCTCCGAGGTCGAGGCCTGCAGCACGCGGGCGCCGTCGCGCTCCGCCCGCTCGAGCACGTTGAGCGCGCCCAGGGCGCAGACCAGCGCGGTGTTCACCTTGTCCGCCTGGTAATGAATAGGCGAGGCGGGACAGGCGAAGTTGTAGATCTCATCGAACTTCGGCAAGTTCTTTGGAAGAGGTCGCGTGACGTCGTGGTGGACGACGGAGAACCGGCCCCCGTGCGGGATGTGCGTGAGATTCGCCGGCGATCCGGTGTGGAAGTTGTCGATGCAGATGACCTCGCATCCGGTGGCCAGCAGAGCTTCGCAGAGGTGGGAGCCAACGAAGCCGGCCCCGCCGGTGACGGCCGCCACCTTGCCGCGCTGGGTGCTCCTCCGGGCTGGCTGAGATGATGAAGTCGATTTAGAACCAGATAGATACGCCTGAGTCTTCACCGCGATCATCCTCCCAATGGTTCCGTCCGAAGGCTTCCCGTACAGGTCGGCTTGCGCGTCGTTGCGCCCGATGTGGCCGGTCTCGCCACACATCTCGCCAACCTGTTCGGAAGGGCTCCGAAGGCGTCTCTGCTGCCCTGTCGAACCGTGGCCTAAAACCTCTCATCGGGGCGGCTGCGGCGGCTCTGTCAAAAGCCACGCGAGGCGTTCGTTTCTTCGATGAACTAAGCCAAATGAAACGAACATTTGGCATCTAGAGATCAGCCAATCGACAAGCCTCCCATCATTTGAAGTGCCGCCCTCCGGTCGCGCGCGGTTAGCTGCGCTCAATTGCCAACGTGAGGGGTATTGGCCGTGACCCGCCTTCAGCTTGCCGCCGCGGCGTCCGCCGCGGCCATCGCCGCCGTGAGTTTCGGCCAGGCCGCGCAGGCCGCGCCGGCCGACCATGTCGCCGCCGCCATCGCGCGCCTGCAGCAACAGCTCGCCGTTCAGGCGCAACAGCTCTCAGACCAGGAGCGCCAGCTGCTCGAGCAGCGCCAGCGCATGGAGCGGCAGGATGCGGAGATCGAGCATCTGCACGCGATCACCGAGGCGACGCTGGCGACGGCCCGCGGCA
>JAQGIJ010000404.1 GCA_028291285.1 Phenylobacterium sp.
GCGAGCGCAGTTCACCGCGGCGCGACGGGCGGTGAACGGCCAGGACCGTGCGGGCCTGATCGCCGACTATGCCATGCGCTTCCAGGACGCGCTGCTGGCCGGCGGCTGCGCATGAGCCCGTCCTCGCGAGGTCGCTGGCCTGCGGGCGTCCTGATCCTCCTGCTTCTCGTCGGCTGGCTTGTCGCGTGGCGGCTGCTGCGGTCGCGCCGATGCGCTCTTCCAACCTTCAGAAAGGAACTTCCCATGTCCGATCTTCCGATCATTTCGAGCGACGACCCGATCGCCACCGCGAGCGCCGCGCAAGCTGTGGATCCGTCCCAGGTGGTGACCAGCGTCGTGCAGACCGTGCAGGCGCATCCAGACGTGCACCCGTCGAAGGCCGCCAGCGTGATCACAAGCATTCTGGCCGGCCTCTATGAGGCCCAACCGGCGCTGTTCGCGGTCTCGCGGGCGAACTCGCGGACCCAGGCGGAGGTGTCCCTGCGCCTCGGGCTGGCGGAGATCCTCGTCAGCGCCTTCCTGCACCGGGCCGCGTGAGCGGCACGGCGGCGCTGGCGGCTAGTGGCCGGAGAGCGTCAGCCCCGGGGCGCCCGGTGCGCTGGCGTCGCCGCCGTTGAGGGGCTTCTGCATCCAGACGATGTCGACCCAGCGGCCGTGCTTGAAGCCGACGCTCTTGCCGACGCCGGCGGCCTCGAAGCCTAAGGCGCGGTGCAGGCCGATGGAGGCGGCGTTCTCGGAGTCGCCGATGACGGCCATGACCTGGCGCAGGCCGATGCCCTGGCAGGCGTCGAGCACGGCCGAGAGAACGGCGCGACCGACGCCTTTGCCGACGGCGTCGGGGGCGATGTAGACACTGTCTTCGACCGTGTAGCGGTAGGCGGCGCGCGGGCGGAAGGGGCCGGCGTAGGCGTAGCCGAGCACGCGCCCGGCCTCCTCGGCGAGGAAGAAGGGCAGGCCGTCGGTCGTGATCGCCTGACGCCGGCGCTCCATCTCATCGGGCGTGGGCGGAACCTCCTCGAAGGTGCCGAAGCCGTGCAGGACGTGATGGCCGTAGATCGCGGCGAGCGCCTCGGCGTCAGCCGCGGTGGCGGGGCGGATCAGCATCTGGCTCGTCATGCGGCCTGCCAGCCCTTGTCGATGGCCCAGATGGCGAAGGCGTAGTCGAGGGCGATCTCCTTGAGGAAGTCGAAGCGGCCCGAGGCGCCGCCGTGGCCGGCCTCCAGATTGATCTTGAGCAGGATTGGGGCGTCGCCCGTCGTGTGTTCGCGTAGCTTCGCCACCCATTTGGCGGGCTCCCAGTAGGTGACGCGCGGGTCGGAGAGGCCGCCGGTGGCGAGGATCGGCGGGTAGGGCTGGTCCCTCACCCGGTCATAGGGGCTGTAGCTGGCGATGCGGTCGTAGGCTTGCGCATCCTCGATCGGATTGCCCCACTCCGGCCACTCGGGCGGGGTGAGCGGAAGCGTGGTGTCGCTCATGGTGTTCAGCACGTCGACGAAGGGCACGGCGGCGATTATGCCTCCCCAGATGTCGGGCCGCATGTTGGCGACGGCGCCCATCAGCATGCCGCCGGCCGAGCCGCCGTAAGCGGCGATCCGGCCTTTCGACACATAGCGCTCGGCGATGAGGTGCTCGGCGCTGGCGGTGAAGTCGGTGAAGGTGTTGGTCTTGCGCTCCCGCCGGCCGCCGAGGAACCAGCCCCAGCCCTTGTCCGAGCCGCCGCGGATGTGCGCGGTGGCCCAGATCCAGCCCCGGTCGACGAGGCTGAGGTTGCGGATCGAGAACGCGGGCTCCATGGCGTGGCCGTAGGCGCCGTAGCCGTAGAGCAACAGCGGCGCAGAGCCGTCGAGCGGCGTATCCTTGAGCATCAGGATGGTGATCGGAACCTGTTCCCCATCCGGGGCCGTGGCGTAGAGGCGCCTGGCCATGTAGCGCGCGGGATCATGGCCGGAGGGGATCTCCTGGGTCTTGCGAAGCGTGCGTTCGCGGCTCTCCAGGTCGTAGTCGATCCACTGCCTGGGCGTGGTCGGGGACTGATAGACGAAGCGGGTGGTGGTGGTCGCGTATTCGTAGCCGCCCTCGAGGTGGAGGGCGTAGGCCTCCTCGTCGAAGGCGATCTCGTGGGATTGCCCGTCGCGGGCGGTGACCACGAGGCGGTCCAGCGCATTGACGCGCTCGGCCCGGACGAGATGGCCGGCATAGGCGGCGAAGCCGGTGATGTAGCGGCCGGGCTCATGCGCGATCCAGTCGCGCCAGGTGGACTTGGCGGGAACGGCGGCTTCCGAGACGGAGAGCTTGAAGTCGACGGCGCCATCGTCGTTGGTGCGGATCACCCAGCGGTCAGTCCAGTGGTCGAGCTCGTATTTCACGCCCTCCCGGCGCGGCTCGGCGACCACCGGCGCGGCGGTCGGGTGAGCGGCGGGGATGAGCCAGAGCTCGGTGGTCTCCTGGTTGCCGACGTGGATCAGGACGTGGCTGTCGTCGGCGGCCGTGCCGACGCCCAGGAACATGCCCTCGTCCCTCTCTTCATAGACCAGGACGTCCTCGCCGCCGCGCGCAGGCCGGCGGAAGACCTTGGAAGGCCGCGCGTTCTCGTCACGCCAGATCCAGAAGATCCATTGGCTGTCGGGTGAGAAGGTGAAGTCACCGTAGGCGCTCTCGATCGGCGCGCCGATCTCCTCGCCGGCGGCGAGGTCCTTCACCCGGATGGTGAAGTATTCGGAGCCCTGCTCGTCGGCGGCCCAGGCATAGAGGGCGTGGTCCGGGCTGTGGCTGGCGCCGCCCACGTGGAAGTAGGCCTTGCCCTTGGATAGGGCGTCCTCGTCGAGCAGGACCTGCTCGCCCGCATCGGAGCCACGGGGCCGTCGGGCGTGGACCGGGTGCTCGGCGCCTAACTCGTAGCGCGCGAAGTAGTCCCAGGGGCCGTCGGGCGCGGGCACTGAGGCGTCGTCCTCCTTAATCCGTCCCTTCATCTCGGCGAAGAGCTCCGCCTGCAGCGGCTCGGTGTCAGCGAGCATCGCCTTGGTGTAGGCGTTCTCGGCTTCGAGGTGCTCGCGCACATCGGCGCGCAGCGCCTTCGGGTCGCGCAGGACCTGCTGCCAGTTGTCGTCCTTCATCCAGGCGTACTCGTCGACGCGGACGCGTCCGAGCTGTTCGATCCGCTTTGGAAGCTTGTTGGCGACGGGTTGGACGGGCTTGGTCATGGCCGCCTAAATGCGCCGGGCGCGACCCGGGCTCAAGGCGCGCCTTCAAGCTCCAGCTTAGCCCAACAATTGGCAGAGCCCGCGTCGCTTGGGCGCAACCCGTTCACGCGCTCTTTTCTTGGCGCGCGCGCCTGACTCTGATTCACTGAGGCGGCATCGAGATCGCGCAACGACGCGAAGGGTTCGATTTTTTTTCAGTCGTCGGGGTTCCAAATGAACATGGATCTCTCCGTCGAGCTGATGCACGCGACGGTTCAGCTCGAGCAGCCGCTCGGCAACGGCACGCGCACGGTCGGCACGGGGTTCCTTATTTCCGAACTGGCGCCGGACGGAAGTCCGCGCACGGTTCTGGTCACCGCAAACCATGTGTTCCAGCAGATGCCGGGGCAGCTCGCCCGTATCGGCTATCGGATCGAGAACCCGGACGGCAGCTGGAGCTATTCGCCCCAGCCGCTGCGCATCCGCGACGCCGGGGGTCACCAGCTGTGGACGCACCATCCGGCGCGCGACGTGGCGGCGATCACCATCACCGCGCCGCCCGAGTTCGCCAAGGCGGCGATCCCGGAGACCTACCTGGCGTCCGACGACACCTTCACCAAGTATCAGGTGGAAGCTGGCGACGAGATGATGGCCCTGGGCTTTCCGCGGGGGCTCGCCGCCAACCAGGCGGGCTTCCCGATCCTGCGCTCGGGACGGATCGCCTCCTACCCGGTGGCGCCGGCGAAGATCTTCCCGACCTTCCTGCTGGACTTCTCGGTCTTCCCCGGCAACTCGGGCGGGCCGGTGTTCATGCACAACGAGGCGCGCCGCGCGCCCGATGATGCGGCTCAAGCGCCGCAGGACGTGGAATTCATCGCCGGCCTGCTCACCCAGCAGGTGGAGCTGAACAACGAGCGGCTCGAGATCGGCATCGTCACCCACGCCAAGTACATCCGGGAGACGATGGCGCTGATGGACAACCCGGCGGCGCCCGTCACCGTGGCCGCGACCGAGCCGGTGACCGGCGCGCGGGCGGCGTCGGCCGAAGAGGCCGCCTCGCCGGACTGAGCCTCAGCCGCCGAAGAGCAGGGTGATGGTCTCGGCGATGCAGGCGGGCTTGGCCTCCCCGTCGATCTCGATGGTGCACTCGTTCTTCAGCTGCACGCCGCCGGACTTGGCTTCGGCGCTGAGCAGCTTGGAGCGTAGGCGGACACGCCGGCCGACCTTGACCATGTTGATGAAACGAACCTTGTCGGAACCGTAGTTCAGCGCGCGGGAGACGCCCTCCACCAACCACAGCTGGGCGTTCAGGAATGGGATCAGCGACAGGGTGAGGTAGCCGTGCGCGATGGTCCCGCCCATCTCGCGTTCCGCGCGCTCGACGTCGACGTGGATCCACTGGAAGTCGCCTGTCGCCTCGGCGAACTTGTTGACGCGATCCTGGCTGATCTCGACCCAATCCGAGATGCCGACCTCCTGGCCCACCAGGCCGGCGAGGTCCTTGAATTCCACGGTCCGCATCTGCGCTCCCTCTGCACTTGGCCGCCGGGCCTTAGCACGCTTCAGACGATCCGCGAGCCCTGCTTGCCCCAGTAGGCGTCGCGGATCAGGCGCTTATAGAGCTTGCCGGTGGCGTGGCGCGGCAGCTCGGCCATGAACTCGACGACCCGTGGCGACTTCACGTGGCTGAGGTTTCGGCGGGCGTAGTCGATCAGCTCCCGGCGCAGCTCCTCGCCCGCCTGGCTCCAGTCCATCGGCTGGATAACTGCCACGACCTTCTCGCCCATCTCCTCGTCGGGCGCGCCCACCACGGCCGCATCGGCCACTTTCGGGTGGGTGATGAGCAGGTTCTCGATCTCCTGCGGGTAGATGTTCACCCCGCCCGAGATGATCATGAAGCTTTTGCGGTCGGTGAGGTAGAGATAGCCTTCCTCGTCCAGCCAGCCCACGTCGCCAAGCGTCGTCCAGCCGTACTTGTTAGTACTTTCGGCCACCTTCTCCGGGGCGTTGTGGTAGCTCAGCGGCGGGCCGCCCTCGAAATAGACGACGCCTTCGCTGCGGGGCGGCAGGAGCTCCCCGTCCTCGCCGCAGATGCGGATGATCCCCAGCCGGGCGCGGCCGACCGAGCCCTTGTGCGTGAGCCACTCCTGCGAGGAGATGTAGGTCGAGCCGTTGCCCTCGGTCCCGGCGTAGTACTCGTGGATGATCGGACCCCACCAGGCGATCATCTGCTCCTTTATCGGAACCGGGCAGGGCGCGGCGGCGTGGACGATGGAGCGCAGCGAGGAGACGTCATAGCGCGTCCGCACCTCTTCCGGCAGCTTCAGCATGCGCACGAAGTGGGTCGGCACGAACTGGGCCGCGTCGACCCGGTGCTTTTCGATCAGGGCCAGCGCGTGCTCGGCGTCGAATCTCTCCATCACCACGACCGTGCCGCCCAGGCGGTGCATGTTCATGGTGAAGCGCAGCGGGGCGGCGTGATACAGCGGCGCCGGGCAAAGATAGGTGCTGTCGGCAGTGAAGCCGTAGACCCCGGTGAGGGTGTCCAGCAGCATCAGCGGCTCGTCGATCGCGGCTCCGCTCAGCTCCGCCTTCACGCCCTTCGGCCGGCCGGTGGTGCCGGAGGAGTAGAGCATCTCCGAGCCCGCTACCTCGTCCGGGATCGGGGTCGTCGGGAAGGCGGACCGCGCCGTCTCGAACCGCGCGTACTTCGGCCGGTCGGCGCCGGTGACGAACAGCTCGACGCCATCGAGCAGGTCCGGCAGCTCTTCCAGCACGGCGCCCACGCCGGCCGAGGCGATCAAGGCCTTCGCTCCGCAGTCCTCCACGATGTACTCGATCTCGCCTGTGCTCAGCTTCGAGGAGACGTAGGTCGCGTAGAGGCCAGAGCGCTGGGCGG
>JAQGIJ010000426.1 GCA_028291285.1 Phenylobacterium sp.
CTGGACGTCGCCCGCGCCGTGGTCAGGGCCGGCGGACGCGCCCTGATCGCCAGCCGCGGCGGACGGATGGTGGCCAGGCTCGAGGCCGACGGCGGCCGGCTGGAGCCGATGCCGGCGCATTCGAAGAACCCGCTGGTCATCCTCGGCAACGCCGCGCGCCTGGTCGACCTGATCCGCCGCGAAAGGGTGAGCCTGGTCCACGCCCGCTCGCGCGCGCCGGCCTTTTCGGCGCTGTGGGCCGCCAAGGCGACCCGGACGCCGTTCGTCGCCACCTACCACGGCATCTACAAGGCCCGGTCGGGCCTGAAGCGCTGGTACAATGCGGTGATGACCCGCGGCGACCTGGTGATCGCCAATTCCAACTACACCCGCGCCCACGTGCTGGCCGAGCACCAGATCGACCCCGGCAAGGTGGTGGCCATCCCCCGCGGCGTCGACCTCGAGCGTTTCGATCCGGCGCGCATCGCGCCCGAACGGGTCGACGCGCTGGGCCAGGCCTGGGGGATCGCGCCCGGCGACCGCCGCACCAGGATCCTGCTGGCCGGCCGGCTCACCCGCATCAAGGGCCACCTCACGGTCATCGCCGCGGCCGCGCAACTGAGGGCGGCCGGGCGGGACGACTTCCTGATCCTCTTCGCCGGCGACGACCAGGGCCGCAGCGACTACCGCGAGGAATTGGTGAGCGCGATCTCAACCGCCGGCCTTCAGGAAGCGATCAGCATTGTCGGTCACTGTGACGACATGCCCGCCGCCTATCTGCTCGCCGACCTCGCCATCCTGCCGACCACGGTGCCGGAGAGCTTCGGCCGCGCGGCCGTGGAGCCCCAGGCGATGCGCCGGCCGGTGATCGCCTCGGCGCACGGCGGGGCCACCGAAACCGTGGTGGAGGGCCAGACCGGCTGGCTCGCAGCGCCAGGCGACGTCCCGGCCTGGGCCGAGGTGCTGGCCGCCGCCATCGACGCCGGGCCGCAACGCCGCGCGGAGATGGGCGAAGACGCAATGACGCGGGCGCGGGCGCTGTACCGCGCAGACGCCATGTGCGAAGCGACGCTTCAGGCGTACGAACGCGTGCTGGAGGCCCGGGGCTGATGGCTGGCCGCAAGGTCGAAAAGATCCTGGTGATCAAGCTCTCGGCGCTGGGCGACTTCGTGCTCGCGCTGGCGGCGATGAAGAAGATCCGCGAGGCGCACCGCAAGGCGCACATCACCGTGCTCACCACGCCCCCGTTCGAGGCCCTGGCCAAGAACTGCCCCTACTTCAATGCCGTGGAGACCGACGGGCGGCCGGAGACCTTCGGCCAATGGATGGCGCTACGCAGACGCATCAAGGCCGCCGACTACGACCGGGTCTACGACCTGCAGACCTCCGCCCACTCGAACCGCATCTTCCAGGCGCTCAGGCCCAATCCGCCGGCGTGGTCGGGGATCGCCTTGGGCTGCTCGCTGCCGCACAAGAACCCGCTGCGCAATTCGATGCACACCCTCGAGCGCCAGGCCGACCAGCTGATGTACGCCGGGATCTGGCCCGATGCGCCCACTGAGCCTGGGACCGCGCCTGGGCCGGACCTCTCCTGGATCTGGAAGAACCTGCCTGGCGAGCGGCCGGTGCCCGGGGCGGTGAAGCCCAGGCCCTATGTCATGTTCGTGCCCGGCGGCTCGGCCCACCGGCTGGAGAAGCGCTGGCCGGTGGAGAGGTACGGCGAGCTCGCCCGTATCCTCTATTCCAAGGGCTTCGATATCGTGGTCATCGGCGGACCGCAGGAGGCGGCGCTGGCCCACCGCATCCAGCGCGAGGCGCCGCGGACGCGCGACCTGACCGGGCGCACCGACTTCGCCCGCATCGCCGTCCTCGGCGCCAAGGCCGCGCTCGCGGTCGGCAACGACACCGGGCCCCTGCACCTGGCCGCCGCCGCCGGGGCCCCCACCCTGGTGCTCTTCTCCAGCGTCTCGGACCCCGCGCTCTCGGCGCCGCGCGGCAAGGTCGCGGTGCTCAAGTCCGAGCGCCTGGGCGAGCTGACTGTGGCAAACGTCGCACAGAAGGCGCTTTCTCTCGTGGGTGCGACAGCCGGCGCGGCTTGATAGAGTCCTAACCCTCACGCATATACTTGCTTGACGACCGGGTCGCTCGTGAGGCGAGCCGGCCTTTTGCGTATCAACAACATACGGAGCCTCGCCTATTCGCCGCCCCATGCAGGCGCCTCCCGTCAAGGACGGGCCGCGCATCAACGATGAAATCCGCGTTCCCCGTGTTCTGCTCATCGACCAGAACGGTGAAAAGCAGGGCGTGATGCCCACCTCCTCCGCGCTCGAAGCCGCTGAAGAAGCTGGCCTCGACCTGGTGGAGATCGTTCCGAACGCGGATCCGCCCGTTTGCAAGATCCTGGACTACGGCAAGTTCAAGTTCCAGGAACAGAAGAAGAAGAACGAGGCGCGCAAGCGGCAGAAGGTGGTGGAGATCAAGGAGATCAAGCTCCGCCCGAATATCGATATCCACGACTACGAGGTGAAGCAGCGGGCGATGACCCGCTTCTTCGAGGAAGGCGACAAGGTCAAGGTCACCTTGCGTTTCCGTGGCCGCGAGCTGGCTCACCCGGAACTCGGGATGAAGCTGCTGCAGAAGGTCAAGGCCGACTTCGAGCCCATGGCCAAGGTCGAGTACGAGCCGCGCATGGAAGGCCGCCAGATGATCATGATCCTGGCGCCGCGCTGAGCGCGCACGCCCGCTGAGTTCG
>JAQGIJ010000428.1 GCA_028291285.1 Phenylobacterium sp.
TGACGATCACCAGGTCCTCCGGATAGGGATGCAGCGCCTCGCGGATCAGCTGGTTGGTGACGTGCGGGCCGTAGTAGTCGCTGGTGTCGATGTGATTGACACCGTTCGCCACCGCCTCGCGCAGCACCGCGATCGCCGCGCTCCGATCCTTCGGAGGCCCGAACACGCCCGGTCCGGCGAGCTGCATCGCGCCGTAGCCCATGCGATTGACGGTGGAGCGGCCGAGCGCAAAGGCGCCCGCAGCGGTGATGTCGGTCATGATCGGTCTCCGGGTCTGATCGTCGGCTTCATAAGGCTCAACGGCTGAGTTCTGCGCCGGCTTCCGAGGCCCTGAAAGCAGCCTGACCGGGCGGCGCGGTCAGCGCATCCCGCGAGAAGCCCCCTCCGGCGCGCCGAACAGGCCAGCCGAAATGCGGTGGTGGCCCGGCGCCGCGGGGCCTATCGTCCTGGGTAAAATAACAGGAGGAATTGCATGTCCGGCGCGCTCTCTTCGACGTTCGACCTGCCCGGCGTACCCGCCCACGTCCCGCCCGGGCTGGCGCGCGAGTTCCGCTTCGAGGCCGTGGCCGGGGCGGACAAGGACGCCGTTCAGGCCGCGGTGGACGCGGTCCGCGACGGCCCGGACATCTTCTACGGCCTGGGGGCGCGCCGCGGCGCCGGCGCCTGGGTGGTGACGCGGCACGAGCTGATCCGCGAGGTGTTCCAGGATGCGGAGCGCTTCTCCAGCCTGCACAACGCCGACTTCTCGCTGCTGATCGGCGAAGACTGGCCGCTGCTGCCGCTGGAGGCCGATCCGCCGGTACACGCCCAGTGGCGCATCCTGCTCAATCCGATCTTCGCCCCGGCCCGGATGAAGGCGCTCGAGGAGCAGATCGACGGGCTGGCCGTGACCCTGGTGGAGGGCCTGCGCGACCGCGGAGGCTGCGAGTTCGTCAAGGATTTCGCCGAGATCTTCCCGGTCCAGATCTTCCTGCGCATGTTCGGCCTGCCGCTGGAGGACACGGCCGGGTTCATGGCCTGGGAGACCGACCTGATCCACGGCCTCTCCATGGAGCAGCGGCAGCGCGGCGCACGCGCCATCGTCGACTATCTGCGCAAGGTGATCGCCGAGCGGCGGGCGGCGCCGAGCGACGACCTGATCAGCTATGTGGCGGGCGCCGAGGTGGCCGGCCGGGCGCTGAGCGACGACGAGGCGCTGGGCGTCTGCTTCCTGCTCTATTCCGCCGGCCTCGACACGGTCGCCAACATGCTGGGGTTCATCTTCAAGCATCTCGCCGAGCACCCCGACCAGCAGCAGCAGCTCCGGGACGATCCAGAGCTCATCCCGCAGGCGCTGGAGGAGTTTCTGCGCGCCTATCCGATCGTCGTCAGCGGCCGGCTGGTCACCCGCGACCTGGAGTTCCACGGCGTGAAGATGAAGGCCGGCGACGTGATCGCGCTCGGCACCATGTTCGCGGGCCGCGACGATCAGGAGTTCGCCGAGCCGGACACGGTGGACTTCGGCCGCGAGAAGGTCAGCCACATCACCTTCGCCGCCGGCCCGCACCGCTGCGTCGGCTCCCACCTCGCCAGGCGGGAGCTGCGCATCGCGTTGGAGGAATGGCTGAAGCACATCCCGCCCTTCCACATCACGCCCGGCGAGACGCCGATCACCCACGGCATCGGCGTCTTCGGCCTGGAGCGGCTGCCGCTGAGCTGGTGAGCGGCTCGCCCCCTCCTCGCTGGCGGCGAGAGGGCTCTTACGCGGCCTGCTTGTCGAACAGCTTGGCCCAGCGGCGCTTCTGGCGGGTCTTCCAGGCGCCGCGGTGCCAGGCGTCGGAGGCGATCAGCGGCACCACCGTGGTGGCCTCGGCGAACACCATCTGCTCCCAGGTGACGTCGACCTTGCCCCAGGAGCAGGCCTCCTGCAGCGTCGAGGACGAGCAGGCGCCGTCGCGCACGTCGGCCACTGTGATCTGCACGGCGTATTTGTGCATGTCGACCTCGTGGCCGAGGATCTCGGCGCAGACCACCGTGTCCTGGGCGAAGTTCTTCGGCACGCCGCCGCCGACCATGAACAGCCCGGTGGTGCCGGCGGCGATCTTGACGTCGGTCAGCTCGCGGAAGTCGGCGATGGAGTCGATGGTCAGGTAGGGCTTGCCGGCCTTCATCCGCTCCACCTGGTGCTTCACCAGGCCGAAGCCCGCGGAGCTGTCGGTGAAGGCGGGGCAGAAGATCGGCACGCCCTCTTCGTAGGCCGTCTGGATCAGCGAGCCCGGCTTCTTGGCGTTTCCGGCCGCCAGCCACTTGCCCATCTCGTGGATGAACTCGCGGCTGGAGTAGGGCCGCGGCTCCAGCGCATTGGTGATCTGGTAGATCGCCTCGTCGCAGGCCTGCAGCTCTTCCTCGTCGATGTAGGTGTCGTAGATCCGGTCGATGTAGAGCGCGCGCAGGTCGCGGTCGTCCACCTTCTCCTCGGCCTTGGCCTGGTAGTGCTTGAAGCCGAGCGCCTCGAAGAAATCCATGTCGACGATCGAGGCGCCGGTCGACACCACCACGTCGATCAGGCCGTACGTCAGCATGTCGCGGTAGATGTGCATGCAGCCGCCGGCGCTGGTGGAGCCGGCGAGCGTCAGCCAGGTCGAGCAGGCCTGGTCTTCCAGCGCCATGTTGAAGATGTCCGCCGCCCGCGCCGTGTCGCGGCTCGTGAAGCTCATCTTGCGCATGGCGTCGATGACCGGGCGCGCGTCGTACTGGTCGATGGCCACGTGCTCGACGGTGCGCGCCAGCAGTTCGGCCTTGCGGTTGGTGTTCTGAACGGGAGCGTTCATCTTCGGAAGTTCCCTTCTGAGGGTGATCGCCCGTCCAAATGGGAGGGCGCGACTGGGACGGAGCGACCAGCCGCGCCTCGTAGCTCACGAACGTGACGCCTTTAGCGCCGCCGCCGCCGCTTGCCGGCCGCGCCCTTGGGCCGCGACAGGCGAACCACCTTGCGTTCGTCCTCCCGCTGCTCGCGCGGCAGGCGGATGACGCGCCCGGCGAGCCCATACATGGAGGCCATGGGCGCGTCTTCAACTGCGACCGTCTCGGCGTCGCCGAAGCCGTTGAAGCGCGTGTTCATGGCCACGCCGTAGGCGCCCAGCATGCCGATCTCGATGTAGTCGCCTTCGCCGATGTCCTCCGGCAGCCAGAACGGGCCCGGCATGTGGTCGAGGCTGTCGCAGGTCGGCCCGTAGAAACGAAAGGGCTTCAGGGGGCCCTCCACTTCCATCGCCTCGCCGCCTTCGGCCCGGTAGAGCTTGACCGGAAAGGGCCATTTGACGTGCGCCGCGTCGAACAGGCTGCCGTAGCTGCCATCGTTCAGATAGAGCGCGTCGCCCTTCTTCAGCTCGACCTTGGTGAGGATGGAAGAGGCTTCCGCCACCAGCGCCCGGCCAGGCTCGCACCACAGCTCGGTGGCCTCGTGCACCATCATCTCGGCGAAGCCGCGGTCGATGCTGTCGAGGTAGTCGCACATGTCCGGCGGCACCATGCCCGGATAGACCGAGGGGAAGCCGCCGCCCACGTCCACCACGTCGACCATGACGCCCGCCCGCACGATGGCGCGGCTGGACTGGGCCATGGCGGCCTGGAAGGCGGTGGGCCGCATGCACTGGCTGCCGACGTGGAAGGAGACCCCCATGCAGTCCTGGGTGGCGCGCCGGGCCGCCAGCAGCAGGGCCGGAGCCTCGTGCAGGTCGACGCCGAACTTGCCGGACAGCGAATAGGAGGCGCCCTCCGCCTGCACGGCCAGCCGCACGATCAGGGTGAGGTCGTTGGCCCCGCCGGTCGCCTCGAGGATCTTCTGCAACTCCTCGTGGGTGTCCAGCGCGAAGGTCTTCACCCCATGGTCGAAGTAGGCGGCCGCGATGGCGGCGCGGCTCTTCACCGGGTGCATGAAGCCCATGCGCGACCCCGGGGCGTGCTTCGCCACCAGCTCGATCTCGGGGACCGAAGCCACATCGAAGGACGCGACGCCGTTCGCGACCAGGGTCTCGATGACCCATGGCGAAGGGTTTGCCTTCACGGCATAGAAGACGTCGCCCTTGAAACTATCCTGGAACCAGCGCGCCGCTACGGCCACCGCATCCGGTCGCGCAAGTGCGACAGGACGCTCCGGTGGCCGCTCACGGACCAGGTCCAGGGGCGTATGGTACGTATGCACCTCACGCAACCCCCAACGGATTGTTGAACCCAGACCGGCGTTAGCAGCGCTTTTTAGGACATCGGGTCCGCCGGAAGAGGCGCATGTAGGGTCTAACGACCTGCGTGTAAAGTTATGATTGTGCCGCGATGCATGCCTCTCTCCCCACCAGCGGAGAGAGGGAGTTCCATCGCGCGACCGCTGCGGCTGGACCGTGAGCGGGCGGCCGTGTCATGAAGCCGTCGCAGGAGCCGGCGATCCACCGGAATCGCTCAGCTTTTCCGCGCGCCGATGGGGATGCTTCGCCCAAGATGCCTGACGCCGTCCTGTCGGTCCGCAAGGTCTCACGGAGCTTCGGCGCGCGCCGCGCGCTCGCCGGCGTCTCGCTGGACCTCCGACCCGGCGAGATGGTGGCCCTGATCGGCCCGTCGGGGTCGGGCAAGTCCACCTTGATCCGCTCCATCAGCGGCCTGCAGACCATCGACCCCGGCGAGGGCCGCATCGAGGCCTTCGGCCGCCCGGTGCAGGAGAACGGGCGGATCAGCCGCCGGGTGCGCGAGATCCGCGCCCGCATCGGCGTGATCTTCCAGCAGTTCAACCTGGTCGGCCGCCTCACCCTGTTCACCAATGTGGCGCTGGGCGCGCTGGGGCGGGTGGGCGCGCTGCGCGGCCTCCTCGGCCTGTGGCCCACGGAGCTGCGCGGCGCGGTCATGGCGGCGCTGGCGCGGGTGGGCGTCGCCGACTACGCGGGCCAGCGGGCGGGCACCCTCTCCGGCGGCCAGCAGCAGCGCGCCGCCATCGCCCGCGCCCTGGTCCAGCAGGCGCAGGTCATCCTGGCCGACGAGCCGGTGGCCTCGCTGGACCCGGTGGCCGCGCGCCGGGTGATGGAGATCCTGCGCGAGCTGAACCGGGCCGACCGGCTGACCGTGCTCGTCAGCCTGCACCAGGTGGACTACGCGCTGCGCTACTGCGACCGGGTGGTGGCGCTGAAAGCAGGCGTGGTCGTGTACGATGGCCCGCCCTCGGGGCTGACCCGCGAGCGGCTGATCGACATCTATGGTCCGGAGTTCGAGGACGTGTTCTGGGAAGGAGCGCCGAAATGATCCGTCGCCGTCTGCTGGCGGGCCTGGGCCTGGCCTGCGCCGTGGCGCTCGCCGGCTGCAGCCAGAAGCCCTCGGTGACCGGGGCGCATCCGAAGGAGCTGACCTTCTCCATCCTGTCGGCGGAGAGCCAGACCTCCATGGGGCCGCTCTGGACCCCGCTGCTGGACGATCTCTCCAAGCAGGTGGGCGTGAAGGTGAAGCCCTACTTCGCCACCAACTACACCTCGCTGGTGGAGGCGATGCGCTTCGGCCAGGTGCAGATGGGCTGGTTCTCGGCCCTGCCAGCGCTTGAGGCGGTGAACCGCGCCGACGCCGAGGTGCTGGGCCGGGTGGTCGACGCCGGCGGCGACGCTACCTACAAGTCCGTGCTGATCGTCAAGACGGGCAGCGGCGTCACCCTCGACGACGTCCTGAAGTGCAACCGCAAATACGCCTTCGGCATCGGCGACGCGGAGTCGACCTCCGGCACGCTCGCGCCGCTGGCCTATCTCTTCACGCCCAAGGGGATCGAGCCGGCCAAGTGCTTCAAGACGGTGCGATCCGCCAACCACCAGACCAACCTCTTCTCGGTGGCCAACGGCGTCATCGACGTGGCCACCAACAACACCGTGGGCCTGCTGTTCGCCCGGCGCGAGAACCCGGCCCTGGCCGACAAGATCGAGACCATCTGGACCTCGCCGCCGCTGCCGGAGTCCTCGATCCTGGTGCGCAAGGACATGGACCCGGCGACCAAGGAGAAGATCCGCCAGTTCTTCCTGACCTACGGGACCGGGACCGGGCCGCAGGCCGACAAGCAGCGCAAGGTGCTGC
>JAQGIJ010000465.1 GCA_028291285.1 Phenylobacterium sp.
GTCCTGAGGTCGCGGCCGGAGAGCAGGGTCCAGCCTTCCGGCTTGAGGAGCTCGATCGGCGAGAAGCGGACCTTGTAGTCCATCTTCTCCGAGCCCCGCACCCAGTAGCCCAGGTAGACGTACGGCAGGTTCGTCAGGCAGGCCTGGATGACGTGGTCGAGGATGACGAAGGAGCCGAGGCTGCGCCGCCGCATGGCCGGATCGTAGAAGCTGTAGACCAGGGACAGGCCGTCGCTCATCAGGTCCACCAGCGCGCAGGCGATCAGGTCGCCGGGCCCGCCGTCCTTCGACCTGGCGCGGTACTCGATGATGTGGGTGCGCACCGCCGTGTCCTCGACCATGGCCACGTAGTCCGGCCAGGTCATCTCCGCCATGCCGCCGTCGGCGTGGCGGTTGGTGAGGTAGCGGCGGAGCAGGTCGAACTGCTCCATGGTCGCCTCGGCCTCCACCAGGTGGCGCTCGAGATCGTCGTTGCGGTTCAGCACCTTCCGCTCGGAGCGGGAGAAGATGTAGTCCATCGCCGGCAGGCGCGCCGAGACGCAGGCGTTGCAGGCCTCGCACGCCGGGCGGTAGGCGATGTTCTGCGAGCGGCGGAAGCCTACCTGGGTCAGGCTGTCGTTGACGGTGGCCCCGTCCGATAGGGGCAGGTGGGCGAAGACCTTCCGTTCAAAGCGCTCCGGAAGGTACGGGCATGGGGACGGGGCGGTCAGGAAGAACCTGAGCTGTCTTGTCGCAAAGTGCTGCGTCACGGACTTGCGGTCGCCCTCTCCCTATTCGCCTTGATTAGGGATCATGCGGGCCCGTCGCGCAAGGCGGAACGCTAGAGCCCAGGCGACGGCGGAAGCACCGGCGCCTCACGCAACAACACGATGGCGATGCGCCGGTTTCCCGGCAGCATCGGATCGTCGGGATAGAGCGGCTCGGAGGTGGCCTTGCCGGACACCTGATAGATGCGGTCGGGGTCGACGCCGGCGCCCTGCAGGATGCGCCGCGACGCATCCGCGCGGGCAGCCGAAAGCGTCCAGTCGCTCTCGGCCTTGGCGCCCCCGGGGCTGGCGCTGGTGTGGCCGTAGATGCTGATTCGGTTGGGCAGCTGGTTGATCACCTTGGTGATCGCCCGCAGCAGGAGCTTGGCGCGATCGTTGGGCTGGGTGGAGCCCTCGTTGAACATCGAGCGGCCTTCCTGGTCGACCAGCTGGATGCGCAGGCCCTCGGGCGTCTGGTCGACGATGATGTTCTTGGAGAGCTCGGCCAGCTCGGGCATGTCCTGCAGCGCCTGGCGCAGCGATTGGGCCGCCGAGGCGAAGGCCGCGTCGTCGCGCTTCTTCAGCGTCTCGCGCATCGCCTCGGTGGACGCGTCGGCGCTCGCGGCCTTTGCCGCCTCCACGGCCTTGCCGTCATCGGGGTTGCGCGAGGACGGCGAGAGCTCCTCGATCACCGCGCTGGTGCCTTTGGACTTGGCGCCGTCGTCGCCGAGGGCGGTCCCGGAGAGGATGCCGCCCGAGCCGGAGGTGGTCTGCGAGACGCTGGCCGGGGCGAAGTAGTCGGCGATGCCGCGCTTCTGCTCCGGCGAGGTGGTGTTGATCAGCCACATCAGCAGGAAGAAGGCCATCATGGCGGTCACGAAGTCGGCGTAGGCGACCTTCCAGGCGCCGCCGTGGTGGGCCTGCTCGGCGGTCTTCTTGACCTTCTTGATGACGATCGGCTGGTCGCCAACGCCCGCCATGGTTCACCCCGGTTAAGGCTGTTAGACGAGCAGGGTGGCGGGCGCGCGTTAAGATGGCGTTGCGGCGGGATGGAGTTGGACGATGAAGCTGGCGTTCGCAGGCCTGGGCGTGATGGGCTTTCCGATAGCGGGGCACCTGGCCCGGGCCGGCCACGAGGTCACCGTCTACAATCGCAGCCCGGAGAAGGCGCAGCGCTGGGTGGAGACCTACGGCGGCCGCGCCGCCGCCACCATCGCGCAAGCCGCGCAGGGCGCGGAGATCTTCCTGCTCTGCGTCGGCGCCGACGACGACGTGCGCCAGGTGGTGGGGGAGGCGCTGACCAGCCTGCCGCCGGGCTCCGTCGTGGTCGACCACACCACGACCTCGGCGGTGGTGGCCCGCGAGATGGCCGAACGAATCGCCTTCGTCGATGCGCCGGTCTCGGGCGGCCAGGCGGGCGCGGAGAGCGGCCAGCTCACGATCATGTGCGGCGCTGAGGCCGAGGTGTTCGAGCGCGTGCGCGGCGTGCTCGAAGTCTACGCCAAGGCGGTGCGGCTGATGGGCGGTCCCGGCTCGGGCCAGCTCACCAAGATGGTCAACCAGATCTGCATCGCAGGCGTGGTGCAGGGCCTGGCGGAGGCGCTGCACTTCGCCAAGCGGGCCGGGCTCGATCCGGCGGCGGTCTACGATGCGATCTCCAAGGGCGCGGCGCAGTCCTGGCAGATGGACAACCGCTGGAAGACCATGAGCGAAGGAACCTTCGACTTCGGCTTTGCGGTCGACTGGATGCGCAAGGACCTCGGCCTGGTGCTGGACGAGGCCACGCGCAACGGCGCGGCCCTCGACATGACGCGGATGGTCGATGGCTTCTACGCCGAGGTGCAGGCGCTCGGCGGCCGCCGCTGGGACACCTCCAGCCTGGTGGCGCGGCTGGAACCGCCGGAATGACCGAGCTTCGGACGGCGCGGCTGACGCTCAGCCCGCCCGCCGAGGACGACGCGGGCTTCGTGCTCGAGCTGCTGAACGACCCCGGCTGGATCCGCAACATCGGCGACCGGGGCGTGCGCACGCTGGACGA
>JAQGIJ010000472.1 GCA_028291285.1 Phenylobacterium sp.
GCCGAGCCGTCGGGATTGAGGATCACCTCCACCAGGGTGGCGTGGCCGGCCAGGGCCTCGTCGATGGCATTGTCCACCACCTCATAGACCATGTGGTGCAGGCCCGAGCCGTCGTCGGTGTCGCCGATATACATCCCCGGGCGCTTGCGCACCGCGTCCAGGCCCTTGAGGACCTTGATGGATTCCGCGCCGTACTCGGCCTGCCCGTTGCTCTCGGGGGCGCCGTTCGTCTCGATCTCTTCGCTCATTCGTCTTCCGTTCGGGGACGCCGTCTGCAGAGCCGGCTATGCAAGCGCTCAAGCGTCCCGGCTGCGCCGCGCGGACGCGGCGTGGGATTGCTTTTATATATAGTGGCGCAGCGTTGATTCTGCACCTTTTTCACCGTCGGCGGCAAGGCATCGCGGTATGCCCGCGAACGGTGCTCCGGGCGCCCATGCACGGCCTCGCGCCACCCCCTCCGCTGTTCCCCGCTTTCGGGCGACGGGCGGTTGAGGGAACGGCTCAGACCCGCCCGAAGGCGTGCAGCCGGGCCCCCTCGGCGCGCAGCCAGTCGCGATGCGGCTGGTGGTCGCCCACCAGGGCCTTCACATGGCCCCAGAACTTCGGCCCGTGGTTGAGCTCCTTCAGGTGGGCGCACTCATGGGCGGCGACGTAGTCGGCGACGGCGTAGGGCGCCAGCGCCAGGCGCCAGGAGTAGCGGATCGAGCCCGGCTTGACGCCGCGGCCCGGCCGGCAGGAGCCCCAGCGGCCCTTGGCGTCGGCGATCGCCACCTTCGGCATCGGCGCGGCGAGCCAGGCGACGTAGTGGGCGGTGCGCTCGGTCATCACCTCCAGCGCCCGCTTGCGGATCACCAGCATCACCGCGCGTGCATAGCCCTCGCCCTCGCCCATGGCGGCGATGCGGGCGGGGAAGTGCTCGGTGGCCGGCAGCCAGCGGGCGCGGCCGGTCCCGGCCTCCAGGCGGACGGTCTCGCCGAAGATCTGCAGGGTCAGCCCCGGCTGGATCGGGGCGGCGTCGGGCAGCTCGGCGATCCGCTCGGCGATCCAGCTGGCGCGCTCGCGGGCGAAGGCGGCGGCCTCGTGCAGCCGGCGGGCGGAGGGGGCGGTGGCGACGATCTCGCCGCGCGCCCGATCCAGCCGGAGCGAGACACGGCGGGCGCGGCGGTGGACCTTGAGCGTGACGACGGCGCCGGCCACCCGCAGCCGGTCGCCGTCGGCGAAGACGCGGCCGAACGGACTCATCGGCGCTAGGTTAGGCGCTGAGGCGCTGCTTGTCGAAGGCCGGTTCGGTGCGGCGGATGAACGCCCTGACACGGGGATAGATCTCCTCGCGGAAGCGCTTGCCGTTGAACACGCCATAGTGGCCGACGCGCGGCTGGATGTAGTCTTCCTTCAGCTCATCGGGCAGGCCCGAGCACAGGGCGTGGGCGGCCTGGGTCTGGCCGATGCCGGAGATGTCATCGTTCTCCCCCTCGACCGTCAGCAGGCCGACGTCCTTGATCAGCTGCGGCCGCACCAGCCGGTCGCGGTGCATCAGCTCGCCCTTCGGCAGCAGGTAGCGCTGGAAGACCACATCGACCGTCTGCAGATAGAACTCCTCCGTCAGGTCGAGCACCGAGAGGTACTCGTCGTAGAAGGCCAGGTGCGCGTCGGCGCTGTCGCCGTCCTCGCGCATCAGGTGCTGCAGGTAGCGCAGGTGCGCCTCCTGGTGCTTCTCGAGGTTCATGGACATGAAGGCCGCGAGCTGGACAAAGCCCGGATAGACCCGACGGCCGATGCCCGGATAGGGGCCGGGCACGGTGTAGATCATGTTGGATTCGAACCAGGCGAAGGGCTTTTCCTCCGCCAGCTTGTTGGTGACGGTGGGCGAGAGCCGCGCGTCGATCGGCGAGCCCATGAAGGTCATGGAGGCCGGACGGCTCTCCTCCCCGTCCTCGGCCATCAGGGCGGCGGCCGCCAGCGTCGGCGGGCCGGGCTGGCAGACGGCCACCACGTGGGGGCGCGGGCCCATCACCCGCAGCATGTCTCGGACGTGGTCGATGAAGTCGTGGAAGTCGAAGCGGCCCTCGACGATCGGCACGTTGCGCGCGTTCTGCCACTCGGTGACGAAGACCTCGTGGTCCTGCAGGAAGGTCTGGACGGTGCCGCGCAGCAGGGTGGCGTAGTGGCCCGACAGCGGCGCCACGATCAGCACCGCCGGCTCCAACTCGCGCCGGCCGGCGCGGCGCAGGTCGGCCTTGTCGCGCGAGAAGTGGGTGAGCTTGGCCCAGGGCGAGGACCAGACCTCCACCTCGCGCACGCGGACCGGCTGGCCCTCGATCTGCACGCTGTCGATGCCCCATTCGGGCCGGCCGTAGCGGCGGGTGAGGTTCACGAAGAGGTCGGCGCCGGCGTAGATGCGGCGGGCGACCTCGCTCTCGCGGGCCGGATTGAGCGGCGAGCTCCAGAAGTCGCGGGCCATGATCGCGGCCGCGCGATAGGGGGCCGCGGCGTAGAAACCGGCCTCGTAAAGGGTGTAGAGCATCCTGCCCTCCGACTTGTGCGCCGCAGCATAACACCCGGAATGGTAAATGGCTGCAAAAGCGGGGCCCTAATTGGGTCGCAAAATCAGCAGCTTTCCGCTGCGTCACCCTTGGCCATGGCCGCCTCGACCTGGGCGGTGATCTGCTGCGGCGCGGCGTTGTAGGGGATGACGCAGGCAAATTGGCCGTGCGGGTTCATCAGATAGGTGATGGTCGAGTGGTTGACCGCGTAGGCCGCGCCCTCGCCCGCCTTCTGGAAGTAGACGTGATAGGCCTTCGCCGCCTGGGCCACCTGGTCGGGCGTCCCGGTGAGCCCGAGCGCCCCCTTTGGGAAGGCGTCGGTGGCGAGGAAGCTCGCCAGCTGCTTCGGGGTGTCCCGCGCCGGGTCCACCGAGATGAACACGGTCTGGAAGCCGCCGGCCTTCGCTCCCATGAGCTTCTGCGCCTGGCCAAGCGCGAACATCGTCGTCGGGCAGGCGTCGGGGCAGAAGGTGTAGCCGAAGAAGACCGCGCTCCACTTGCCCTTGAGCACGCCCTGGTCAACCTTGCGGCCCCTCTGGTCGACCAGTTGGAACGGCCCGCCCACGGCGGCGGTTTGCTCACCATTGGATCTTCGGGGGGCCAGCACGCCTCTCTGGATGGCGAGCCCGGTCAGGATGGCGAACGCCACGCCGAGGAGGGCGAGGATGATCGAGAGACGGCGGCTCATGAGCGGTGTTCCCTGTCGCGTCCGGTCCCTGGGAGCGCGCGTCTGACATGCCCGTCGCGCGCGCCTTGGCGGCGCTGAGGCCCGCCGCGTTCGATAAGGCCCGCCCGCCGGAGGCGCAAGCCGGCGAGCCGCCGGGCGCAGGCGTCGGCGACGAGGTCTCCGTCCGCCGCAGCCACCTGCGCGTGCGCACCCTGGTCAGCCTGCGCTGGCTGGTGATCGCCGGCGAGGTGCTGCTGCTGCTGGTGGTGGGCCTGGGCCTGGGCTTTCCCGCCCCCTACCCGCTCTGCTTCGCGGTCATCGGCGCTGCGGCCTGGCTGAACCTGCTGACCGGCGTGGCCTCGCCCGGCCAGCGGATGTTCGGCGACTGGGAAGGGACGCTGCAGCTCGGCCTGGACATCGTCCAGATCACCGCCCTGGTCTATCTGACCGGCGGGACCGCCAACCCCTTCGTGCTGCTGCTGATCGCCCCGGTGACGCTGGCGGCGGCCACCCTGCCGGCGCGGCCGGTGCTGGCCCTGGGCTTCCTGGCGGGGGCCGCGGCCGTTGCGCTCGCCTTCTTTTCCATGCCGCTGCCGTTGGCTGGCGACGCGATGGGCCAGAGCTACCGGATCGGGGCGGCCATCGCGGTCATGGCCGGGATCGCGCTGATCGCCGGGTACGTGCGGCAGGCGGCCGAGGAGGCCGCGCGCATGGCGCTGGCGCTGGACGTGACTCAGGCGGTGCTGGCCCGCGAGCAGCGGCTCTCCGCCCTGGGCGGCCTGGCCGCCGCCGCCGCCCACGAGCTCGGCACGCCGCTGGCGACCATCGCCATCGTCGCCAAGGAGATGCTGCGCGAGGCGCCGACGCCGCAGGTTCGCGAGGACGCCGAGCTCCTGATGGCCCAGGCGGTGCGCTGTCGCGATATCCTGCGCCGGCTCACCGACCGCCCCGACGCCGCCGCCGACGAGGTCCACGAGCGCCTTTCCCTGCGCCAGCTGGTGCAGGAGGTGATCGAACCGCATGCAGACATGCCCGAGGTGCGGGTCGAGGCGATCGTCACCGGCGCCCCCGGCGCGGCGGCCCCGGACATCCGCCGGATGCCGGAGATCACCCACGCCTTCACCTCCTTCGTCGAGAACGCCGTCGACTTCGCCGCCTCGGAGGTGCTGGTGAGCGCGCGTTTCGACGCCGACACCGTGTCGATGGAGGTCCGCGACGACGGCCCCGGCTTCGCGCCGGAGATCCTCGCCAAGCTCGGCGAGCCCTATGTCACCACCCGTCCAGGCGCCGAAGGCTCGCGCACCGGCCACATCGGCATGGGGCTCGGCTTCTTCATCTCGAAGACGCTGCTGGAACGAACCGGGGCAGTTGTGACGTTTCAGAACGGCAGGCCTCGCGGCGCGATTGTATCCGCGCGCTGGCCTCGATCCAGGATTGAGGTCGGGGACGGCTGAGCACACTTGCCGAAGCAGCCTATCCTGCGACAGGATGCCGCGGGACGTTGCAGACCAGGGAGGCCCCCTCGCGGGTGACTGAATGACGGACCTTTCCGCTGATGTCGCAGCCCTGTCCGACAGGACGCTGCTGGTGCTCGACGACGATGCGCCGCTGCGCACCCGCCTGGGCCGCGCCCTGGAACAGCGTGGCTTCGAGCCCACCCTGGTGGGCAGCGTCTCCGAGGCGCTGAGCGCGGTGAAGACCCGACCGCCCGCTTTCGCCGTGCTGGACATGCGGCTGGAGGACGGCAGCGGGCTGAAGGTTGTGGAGGCGGTGCGCGAGGCGCGCCCCGACGCCAAGATCATCATGCTGACCGGCTACGGCAACATCGCCACGGCCGTGCAGGCGGTGAAGGCCGGCGCGGTGGACTACCTCTCCAAACCGGCCGACGCCGACGACGTGGCCCGCGCGCTGCTGGCCCGCGGCGACGCCTCCCCGCCGCCGCCGGAGAACCCGATGAGCGCCGACCGGGTGCGCTGGGAGCACATTCAGCGGGTCTATGAGCTGTGCAACCACAACGTCTCGGAGACGGCGCGCCGGCTGAACATGCACCGCCGCACCCTGCAGCGGATCCTGGCCAAGCGGGCGCCGCGCTAGACGGGCGCGGCTCGGCTGGCCGGCATGCGAGCCCGCCCCTCCGCGCGCCTGCTGGTGGTGGACGCGCAACGCCGCGTGCTGCTCTTCCGCTTCGCCTTTCGTGAGGGCGCGCTCGCCGGCCGCGTCTTCTGGGCCACGCCCGGCGGCGCCCTGGAGCCCGGCGAGAGCTTCGAGGAGGGCGCGCGCCGGGAACTGGCCGAGGAGACGGGGCTCGTCATCGACCATCCCGGCCCGGAGATCGCCCGCCGCGCATTCGTGATGCGCGCGCCGGAAGGCGACGAGGTGATGGCCGAGGAGCGCTACTTCCTGGTCCGCGTCGACGCCTTCGAGCCGGTCGACGCCGGTTGGACGGAGCTGGAGCGCCAGGTGATGACCGAGCTCCGATGGTGGAGCCGCGACGCGCTGCGCACCGCCGGCGAACAGGTCTATCCGGAGGACTTGGCCGAGATGCTGCTGGCGGCGTCCTAGGCCGGCAGGCCGCCCGGGATCCTGGTCATGAGCTTCTTCGGCAATGACGCGATCAATCGCGTGAACCTCCACTCCGGCGTGCAGGCGCTCGCCCAGTGCGCGGGCGGCGTGTTCATCCTCGTCTTCCTGCTGAAGGCGGGCGTGCCGACCCCGCTGGTGCTGGCGGTGATGGCGGGGATCACGCTCGGGCGGCTGGCGCTGAGGCCCGCGGTCCTGCCGCTGGCGCGCGGCGGCGGGTCTGGCCTGGGCGGGCCTGCCGCTCTGGGCGCCCATCCTGCTGGCGCTTCTCGGCCTGGCGGCGGGCGGCCTGGCCCTGGTCGCGAGCTATCCGGCGCGCCGGGTCTCCTGACCCGGGCGCCGCTACCGACAGATGCCCGCCTGCCCGGGCGTACGGGCCGCGACTGATAACGCGAGCGAATAGATCCCTGAGGAATCGATATTGGAGGCGGTTCCCGGCGCAAGGCATCCTGGCCATTCGCTGCCGTCCCGGCGCACCGGGGGCGGCGGCAGAAAAGCAACGCTCAAGGGGGGATCGATGCAGCCGGTTGGAGGTCTTCGTTCGCGCGCGCTTCGCGCCGGCCTGATGATGACCGCGGCGACCTTCGCCGCAAGCCAGGCTCACGCCC
>JAQGIJ010000476.1 GCA_028291285.1 Phenylobacterium sp.
TAAACCTGAGCCGTAGCCGGTGGTGCGCGCCGGTAAACGTGGGCGCCCGGCGCGGGGTTCCCGGAGGCGAGGAGCCCTATTCGGGCTCCGGCCGGCTGAGGACGCTCGCCGGCACCCCGCCCTGCTCGACCTTGACGCCCAGGTAGCGCATCACGCCGCCGGTGAAGCTGATGTCCGCGACCGCCAGGGTCCCGTCGCGCCGCAGTTGATTGACGTCGCTGAGCGTCAGCCGAAGGGTCATGTCTTCCCGGGCGACGCCTGCCGCCTCGGCTTTCTCGATCTCACCGCGGAAGTGGGCGGAAGCCGCCATGCGGCGCGGGCTCGTGACTGGGCTTTTCATCGGGCGACAAAGAATCCGTGTTCGCCGGACACCCGCACCTGGCAAGGCCGTCCGCCATCCTGCATCTGCCGGGCTCGCTTGTGGGCCGAGGCCTTGGCGACTTCTTTGTCGGTAGAGTGGCCGAAGTGTTCGCCGTCGTGCTCTACCGCCCAGGCGCCGCCGTGGCGCAGAACCGTGAGCACCGCTCGATCTAGATCCGCTCGCATCGCGCTCCGTAGCACACCGGGGGCTCTCACGGGGGAAGTATTTTCGGAAAAACCCTTGCACGCGGACCCCTCAACGCCCACATTCGGTCAGTCAAATATCGCTTAGGCTCGCCTGGCGCCCTCGTCGAAGTCGCAGACATCGGCTCCGCACTGGTTTTCGACCCTCTCCGACAATTTGATCTCACCGCCCACCCCGGGCGTGAGAACGCGTGTCCGGAAGGGACGACTATGACAATTGGGACCGTGAAGTGGTTCAACGGCCAGAAGGGCTTCGGCTTCATTCAACCCGACGACGGCGGCACTGACGTCTTCGTGCACATCTCCGCAGTGGAGCGCGCCGGTCTGGCGTCGCTGCACGAAGGCCAGAAGCTCAGCTTCGAACTCGAGCGCGACAAGCGCACCGGCAAGACCTCGGCCGGCCAGCTCCAGGCGGCCTGATCGACATGCTCGAGGGCGGTGCGCCCCTGCGCGGACCGCCCTCACCTTCACTGGAAGGACGCTGGCATGACGGTCCAATACGAGGCGCGGCGGGATTCCTGGGGCTGGACGGTCTTCGACCGCTGGACCGGGAAGACGGTCGTGCTTGGCCGTTCGACCCAGGCGGGCCTATCCTGGCCCGAGGCCGACGCGCTCGCCGACAGGCTGAACCGTCGTGGGCTGAGCGGCGATCGAAACATTCTTCAATGACGACCTACCTAGCGAAGCGCGAGATGACGCAGCTTCGACGAACGACAGCTAAAGTGAAATTGAGAGATACAGCAAACCCCGAGTCTCTCCTTAGAGAGATCCTCGTGCGCAATCCCCGCGCGAGCCTGCAACACATCCGACGCGCCCATCCCATATTCCGAGGCATGTCCCTGGACCACCTCGGCGTGAGGATCGGCCAGATCATCGACAGTCGCGATCCCGCCTCGCAAAAATAGCCGGCGGCGAACCAGATCGAAGGAGTCTTCCACCGATGACCAAAGGCGAGATCAGGGCAGAGGAATATCGCGCCAGGGCCAGCGAAGCCCTGGCCTTCGCCGAGGTCGCGACCCTGGACCGCGTGCGGGAGCAACGTCGCCGCGCCGCGGCAACCTGGGCCGAAATGGCCGAGGCGGAGGAAGAGAGGGCTCGCACCCATCACCGCCTGGCGTCGGCCATCGCCCGCTGAACCCGCCGCGCCGTCGCCGGCCGCGGCCCCTGTCTTGAATCGACTGCCAGTCCTGAATCAACTTAAGGAATACACATGGCGAAAGAAGAGCTCGTCGAATTCGACGGTCAGATCACCGAACTCCTGCCCGAGGGCCGCTTCCGGGTGCGCCTGGAGAACGACCACGAGATCTTGGCCTACACGGCGGGCAAGATGAAGAAGAACCGCATCCGCGCCATGGTCGGCGACCGCGTCACCGTCGAGATGACGCCCTACGACATGGACCGCGGGCGGATCACCTACCGGCACAGGTCGGAAGGCGCCCGGACCGGCCCCGCCGCCCGTCCGCAGTTCAAGCGGCGCTAGCCTCCGCCGTTTCGGGCCCGCGGTCACGCGGGTCCGGCCACGCCGGGCTCAGAAGGTGAGCCAGCGGTGCTGGCCGCGCCAGGCGCCCTCGAAGGCCTCGATCCTGTCCATCCGGGCGAGCGTGGCGGAGATTTCGTCGAGGCCGTCCAGCAGCGCCCGGCGATAGTATTCCACCACCTCGAAGCGGCGCACCTTGCTGTCCGCGCCGGTGATGATCTGCGCCTGCAGGTCGACGGTGAGGGTCGCATCGGCCCGGTCCGCCGCGAGCGCCAGCAGCTCGTCCACCGCCGGCTGCGGCAGCCGCACCGGCAGGACGCCATTCTTGAAGCAGTTGTTGTAGAAGATGTCGCCGAACGAGGGCGCGATGATGCAGCGCACGCCGATGCCGGCGAGCGCCCAGACCGCCATCTCGCGCGACGAGCCGCAGCCGAAGTTCGCGCCGGCCACCAGGATCTGCGCCCGGGCGTAGGGCTCCTGGTTGAGGATGAACTCGGGCCGGGGATTGGCGTCCTGGTCCCAGCGGAACACCGCAAAGGCGTTCATCCCCATCTGCTTGGGATCGGAGAAGGCCTTGCCGCCCATCTTCTTGGCCACGGGGCTGGCGCCCGGCGCGGGGTAGATGTCGTCGGTGTTGATATTGGGCTTGGGCATCGGCGCGGCGACGGCGGTCAGCGTGGTGAAGGGCTCCATGGCCGGGCGCCTCAGACCAGCTCGCGGACGTCGACGAAGCGGCCGGCGACGGCGGCCGCGGCGGCCGACGCCGGGCTCAGCAGATGGGTGCGCGCGCCGGGCCCCTGGCGGTTCTCGAAGTTCCGGTTGGAGGTCGAGGCGCAGCGCTCGCCGGCGGCGACGCTGTCGTTGGCGCTGGCGAAGCACATGGAGCATCCCGCGTCGCGCCACTCGAACCCGGCCTCCAGGAAGATGCGGTCGAGCCCCTCGGCCTCCGCCGCCGCCTTGATCCGCGCCGAGCCGGGCACGGCCATCGCCCGCACGCTGTCGGCCACGCGGCGGCCGCGCAGCACCTCGGCGGCGGCCTGCAGGTCCTCCAGGCGCGAGTTGGTGCAGGAGCCGATGAACACCCGGTCGATGCGGACGTCCGCCATGCGCGTGCCCGGCGTCAGCCCGATGTAGTCCAGGGATCGCCGCCAGGCGGCTTCCGCGGCCGGGTTGGGCGCGTCCCGGGGGTCGGGCACCACGCCGGTGATCTCCGTCACCTCGTCCGGCGACGTGC
>JAQGIJ010000437.1 GCA_028291285.1 Phenylobacterium sp.
AGACTTACTTCTGTGTTCACCCTCACCGGGTTTCGCTCGACACCGCCGAGCCCACGATCGAGTCCAAGCTCGCCAGCTCAATGATCGTCGGGAATTAGGCTTTCATGCGTGGATCGCTGCGCATCGCCTCGACGTCTGCGGGGGTCTCCCACTCGGAGTAGATGACGACGCCGGCGCCGTCCTTTGCCGCGATCAGCCGGGTCGTCTTCCAGCCGTGCAGCGTGCGGATCACCGTGTCGGTGTTCTGCTTCAAGAGCGCGATCAGCGCATCCTGCTTCCCGGGTTTGACCTTCAGCAGATTGATCAAAATAACGGGCTCGTCTGACATGGCATATCTCCTTCTGTTCGGACACACCAAGGACGAACCGAAGGCTGGAAACGGATCGCGACGTAGAAAACTTTTTGGAAAATCATCTCGACGGCATGTGTTTCGCCGAGTGACCTGACGCAGCCCGTCTAGAGCGCGCCAGGGTTAGATGGAAGCCGGCGAACCCGTCCGGCGCGCTCCGAACTCTGGAATTGGCGCCTGTTTGGGTCAGATGAGTCCATCTGACCCCAACAGGCTCCGGTGGCGCGGGCTTTCGGCGCGGGGCTAATCAGGCGGCGTCACGCCCACCCCTTGCGTCGCCTGCGCTCCGGCCTTTCCTGCGGCCAGGCCGCCCGGCGGATATCCGAACCGACGACGGAAATTGCGGGCGAAATGCGTGTAGTCGTTATAGCCGCACGCATAGGCGATCTCGCTGAGCGGTTGCGCTTTCCCGAGCAGCGCGCGGCGATCCAGCAGCTGTGCGGCGCGATCCAG
The DNA here is from genome assembly GCA_028291285.1 of Phenylobacterium sp. The sequence continues at coordinate 803 of JAQGIJ010000437.1, forward strand.
CCGAAGCGAATACAGGAACTGCGTGCAGGTCGTGCCGCGTTCCGTGAACAGCTTCTGTACGTAGCGCAAAGAGATCCCCGTCTCGACGGCCACGTCGAAAGGCCCGAAATCCGGGTCTGCGAAGCGCTCCCTCATGACGCCACAGACGCGCGCGAACAGCTTGTCCGTAGAGCGCGAGCCCTGCCCCGGATCGGACGGCGCAAACAGCGCGCCGAGCAGATCGTAGATGGCCAGCTGCATGTAGGACTCGGCCCGGGGCGAGGAGAGTCCATCGCCGCCGAGCGCGTCCACAACCATGTGATGCAGCAGCCGCCTGGCCGCCGTTCCATCGCTCCCGCAAATTCCACCCAGCGGCTCGAATCCAAGATGAGACGCCAGCGACCGGCGCGGCAGATCGAGCGACAGCCATTGGGCGTCGTCAGTGTGCGGAAAAAACACCACCGGCCGGGCGGCATCGACGATCGCCACATCGCCGACGGCGAGCTGCACCGTCTGGTCGTTCTGGCTCATCGTCGCGCGGCCGGAGACCTGAAGCAGTGCAAAATAGTGCTCCCTGCCGTCGAGCCTGGTATCCTGGGATGTCCGTTCGATATGCTCAGCGTTGCAGGCGAGGTCCATGCCCACAAAACCGCACACGTTGATGGGGCGCGCCCAACCCGCAAAGGATTTGGGTTCGACACCGACGGGATGGTAACGCCCACAGAGGTCGCTTAGCGAAGTTCTCCACGCGTCATAATCCAGTTGCGCGGCGCCGGGCGCATCGTTGCTCGTCAGCATACTGCCTCCATGCGGCGCAGCTCCCAATTGCCCCCCCTCGCCGCAGGTAGGTGGCGCCCTGCTTAGTGTCCAGGGCGCGTGCTCTCGTTCAACGGATCGCTCGCTGGCGAGCGGACAGCACGCCGCGGCTCGCGTTTCAGGCGTAGCTCATCTCCCCCGAACTGAAACGGCGGCGTAGCACGCGCCCGCCATCCTTCGAGGTCATGCCCCGCGAACGGAGGTCCAGCATGACGCCGGGAAGAACCACCGACACACCCGAGCTCGACGCCCGCATCTCTGCCAATCAGCGCCAGCTCGCTGCGGATATTCGACCGTTTTACGATTTCATCGTCTGCGGATCGGGCTCGTCCGGTTCGGTGGTGGCGCGCCGCCTGGCCGAGACCGGCGAGGCCTCCGTGCTGCTGCTCGAAGCCGGCGGGACGGACGACGTGCCAAGCGTCAGAGACCCGGGACAATGGCCCGCCAATCTCAAGACGGAACGCGATTGGGGTTTCGAGGCCGCGCCCAATCCATGCCTCAATGGCCGCCGGCTCCCGCTCTCCATGGGCAAGGTGCTCGGCGGCGGGTCGAGCATCAACGCCATGAACTGGGCGCGCGGGCATAAGAACGACTGGGACTATTTCGCCGAGGAGGCCGGCGATCCGAGTTGGGGCTATGACGCGGTCCTCGGCATCTTTCGCTGCATCGAGGATTGGCAGGGGCCTCGGGATTCCGTGCGGCGCGGCAAGGGTGGTCTCGTCTATGTGGAGCCGGCGCGCGATCCGAACCCTCTTGCCCCGGCCGTGCTGGGGGCCGCCCGATCCCTCGGCATTCCCACCTTCGACGATCACAACGGCCAGATGATGGAAGGTGCGGGCGGCGGCGCCCTGTTCAATCTCTGCATTCGCGACGGCCGCCGCCAGTCGGTCTTTCGTACCTATGCCTATCCCTGCATGGACCGGCCGAACCTGACCGTACTCACCGGGGCGTTGGTGACGCGCGTCGTGCTCGAGGGCAGACGCGCGGTCGGGGTGGAATTCCTCCGCCAGGGCGCAATCCATCGGATCACGGCGCGCTACGAGACCGTGCTTTCGCTCGGCGCCATCAACACCCCCAAGGTGCTGATGCAATCGGGTATCGGTGACGAGCTCGAGTTGACCCTCGCCGGCATCGAGGTGGTGCAGCATCTTCCAGGCGTGGGACGCAATTTCCAGAATCACATCCTGGTTCCGTGCGTCTGGGAGTATCGGACGCCGCTGCAGCCTCGGAACTGCGGCGGGGAAGCGACCTTCTTCTGGAAGAGTGATCCGTCGCTCGCGACGCCCGATCTGCAGGCGCTGGTGGCGGAGTTTCCCTTCACGACTCCCGAGGTCGCGCATTTCTCGCCGCCTCCCGGGTCATGGTCGCTGCTGCCAAGCCTCGTACGTCCCGGCAGCCGCGGGAGATTGCGGATCACCGGGCCGAAGCCCTCCGACCCCATCGAGATCCTGGCCGACACCCTGTCCGATCCCGCCGATATGAAGGCGCTGATACATGCGGTCGAGCTTTGCCGCGAGATCGGCAATTCCCCCGCCATGAGTCCGTTCGTCAAACGCGAGGTCATGCCCGGCAACCTGGCGGGAAGCGCGCTCGAGAACTTCGTCCGAGACGCCGCCTCGACGGTTCATCATCAGACCTGCACGGCGAAGATGGGTCACGATGAGATGTCCGTCGTCGACGGCCGGCTCAGGGTCTACGGTATCGACAACCTGCGCATCGCCGACGGCTCGATCCTGCCGCGCGTGACCACCGGCAACACGATGGCTCCCTGCGTGATCATCGGAGAGAAGGCCGCCGAGTTCATCAAAAGCGAGGCGGGTCTCGAGGGAAACTGGAGGGAGAGCGCAGGCAGCCGGCACGCCAAGACCCCTGCGTAGCCGAGCCCCGCGCGGTCATGCTCAAGCCATATCGGAGAACCACATGCGGTCACTTCTTTGCGTCACTCTTGCAGCTGGACTGAGCACGTTCGTGCTGATGGGATGTTCCGGCAAACCGGCGGCGACCGCGACGTCCTCACCCGCGACGAGCGCGCTGACGCCAATCCCGCCGATCCAGGGAACCGTCGTCGCCTTCAGCGGCAAGCAGCTCACGGTGAAGGACGCCCACGGAGCGACGAAGAGCTTCACGCTCGCCGACGACGCGCGTTTCCTGCGATTGAATAAGATCGATCCGAGCGCCATCAAGGCGGGCAGCTTTGTGGCGACAGCCAACGTCAGCCAGCCCGACGGGACCGGCAGGTCCACGGAATTCCGGGTGTTCGCCCCCGCCCTGCGGGGTCTCGGCGAAGGCAACGGGCCCATGGCCGGCGAGGCGCCCGGGACGATGATGACGAACGGCACGGTCTCGGCCGAGGTCGTCTCCACGCCACGCGGCCGCGAGATGGACATCACCTACGGCGGCGCCGGCGGCAAGGGCGTCCGCCACGTCGTCATCCCGAGCAACGTCACGATCCGCGAGATGAGCGTGGCCGACCGCGCCGAGATCAAGCCTGGCGTCGCCGTGCAGGTCCGGGCCGGCCAAGCCGCTGGCGGAGCCTTGGTGGCCCGCGCCGTCCTGGTCGGGGAGACCGCCCAACCGCCCGCGACGTAAACCAAGCGCTCCGCCGCAACGTCGCGGGGACCGACGGCGTCATGGACCGGGACCGGGCTCGAAGGCATGGGTGCGGATATCGACGATCCGGCGTTCGCCTCCGATCCGCCCGAGCTGGACCACCACGTCGATCAGGGATCGCGCATAGGCCATGGTCTCACTGCGCGAGAGCGTCAGCCCCGACTGCATCACCATCAGCGCGATCTGCTCCAACGCGCCTTCGGGAGAATTCGCATGCACGGTGGTGAACGAGCCGGGATGGCCGGTGTTGATCGCCCGCAGGAAGGTGGCGGTCTCCCGTCCGCGGATTTCGCCCACGATGATGCGATCGGGCCTCAGCCGAAGGGAGGCGTGCAGCAGATCCTCCACCGTCACCTTCGCCTCCCCCAGGTCGCCCTTCACCGCCACCAGCCCCACGGCGTTGGGCTGCGAGACAGCGATCTCCGGGGTGTCCTCGACGGTGATGATCCGCTCGTCCGCCGGCGCCGCCTTCAGCAGGGCGTTGAGGAAGGTGGTCTTGCCCGATGAGGTGCCGCCCGAGATCAGCACCGTCTTGCGGGCGCGCACGGCGTCGCGCAGGAAGGCGATGGGCTCGCGCCGCATCCGCTCCGCCTCGGCCGCCGGGTCCATGGGCGCCTCGGCCTTCGGGGGCAGCGGGTGATCGTAGGCTTCGAGCGGTCGATCGATGATCAGGTGGCGCCGGATCGACAGCACCCATCCGGCCCGCGTCGCCGGGGGACCGATCATCTGCACCCGCTCTCCGCCCGCCAGCACCGCCGCCAGCAACGGGCTCTCCCGGTTGACGCCCTGGTGGGTCGTTCGCGCAATCTGGGCGGCGAGCCGTCCGAGCAGCACCTCGTCCACGTCCGGCGCCTCGATCCGGCGCATCGCCGCCTGCCCTACCCGCTCCACCCAGACCTCGCCGGGCCGGTTGACCATCACCTCGGTGACGTCGGCCTGCTCGAGAAACCTGGCGAACGGCCGCAGATAGGTCCGCAGATAGACGCCGCCCGGAGCCTGATCGTCGAGCTGGGCGGGGCGCGTCCCCGTCATGGCGCGTCCTCCGCGAAGTCGAGGTCGCGGGCGACGAACACCTGGATTGGGGCGCCGGGCGCGACGCGGATGGTCGGGGAGATCTTGCCGTCGTTCTGCAGGGCGATGCCGGCGGCCGAGGCCCCCTGGCCGGTGGCGCCGATCACCACGGTGTTGCTCGAGCCGCCGACGCTGGCCAGGCTTCCCACCACCGAGAGCAGGACGGCCGAGCCGTAGCGCTGCAGCAGGTGGCGGTCGACCTTGCCGGAGAGCCCGGCCTGGCCCAGGTCGTCGGTGGACGGCGAGCCGAGCTGCAGCGTGAGCCCGTCCGGGCGCAGCAGGCGGGTCCAGACGATCAGCATCCGGGTCTGACCGGTCTCCAGCGCGCTCTTGTACTGGCCCACCAGTCGCGAGCCGCGCGGGATCAGAACCTGCGAGCCGTCGAACGAGCGGACGTCGCGGCTGACCAGGGCCCTCGCATAGCCCGGCAGGTCGGAGTTCAGGGCGGTCTCCAGGACGGCGGGAATCATCGCCCCCTGGGCGATCACCTGGTCCGGATGGTCGAGCCGGTGCGCATGGCTGGTCGGCGGCGCCTCTTCGCCGACGCGGGCGGCGAACTGCTCGTCCGGCGAGACGGCGCCCCCCGGCTTGGCCGGCCCGTCAGATGCGGCCTGCCGGGGCCCGGCGGGGGCCGCGACGACGGCCGGCGGCGGCGCGCTGCTGTCGACCACCAGGATCGGCGAGGGAGTCGCGGGGGCCGCCGCCTGCGCCGGGCCTTTCAGAGAGGCGTTTGCGGTTGCGCTCGCCGGCCGCGGGGCGGGCGCCGCGGCTGAGCCGACCGCGGCCGGCGGCGGCCTCGGCGGCGCC
>JAQGIJ010000527.1 GCA_028291285.1 Phenylobacterium sp.
ACGTGGCCGAGTACCTGAGGCGCCTCGCCGGCCGGGAGCCGACATCCGAGCTGGCCATGCATCTGCACGCGCGCAGCGGCGGCAACCCACTCTTCATGAGCGCGATGGTGGAACACTGGGCGCATGAAGGCCTCGTGAAGGCGACGCCCGAGGGATGGTCATTCCCGCGCGAGGACGGCGCCCTCACGCTCAAGCCCCCGCCAAGCCTGGCCGCGATCATCGAGGACGAGATCGATCGCCGGACCCCCGATGAGCGGCGGGTGATCTATGCCGCGAGCGCGAGCGAGGGCGTGTTCTCGGCGGCGGTGAACCATGCGGCCACGCCGCTCGACGAGGAGACTTTCGAAGCCATCTGCGAGGACCTGGCGCGGAGCTCGACGGCCATCGAGCGGTCGGGGGCGCTGACATTGCCCAACGGGCGGCTCGTTCAGGGCTACGCCTTCCACCATATGCTTATCCGCGACGTGGCCTACGACCGGCAGGGCCGGATCCAGCGCGCGGCCGCCCACGCCGCCGTCGGGGCGCGGATGGAGCAGGTCAGTCAGGCCGATCCAACCCCGGTGGCCGGCCAGCTCGCGCATCATTTCCTGGAGGCCGAGGACTGGACCCGGGCGGTCAGCTATCTGCGGCTCGCCGCGCGGGTCGACCTTGGCCGCTTCTCGCCTCGGGAAGCGGCCCGCGCCCTCGAGCAGGCGCTTGCAGCGGCCGCGCATCTCCCGCCGGAAGACCGGCCGCAGATCGCGGTCGAGATCAAGTCGGAGCTCGCGGCCATCTATGCGGGCAGCCTCGACGCTCGGGCGCCGGCGCTCTACGACGAGGTCTTGGCCGAAGCCGCCAGCGCCGGCCGGCCTGACATCCAGTGCCGGGTGTTGCTGGGCCAGGGCGTTGCGCTCAGTTCGTCAGACCTGAACGGCTCCCTCGCGCGCTTCGAGGAGGCGATCGTCCGGAGCGACGTCCTGCCGGATCCGGTCGAACGGGCCCGCATCCGGTCGCACGCGCATGCCTGGTGCAGCTGGGCAGTCGGCTGGGATTCGTCGCACGCCGCGGGCTGCGAGGCGGCGATCGAGATGTTGCGGCGAGAGGGCGACCCTCTGGCGCTCAAGCTGGGGTTGGCCAACTACCATCTCGTGCTGCTTTCCTCGTCGCGCTACCGCGAGGCCTACGAGGCGATCGTCGCCGGTCTCGAGGCCCTCGAGGCGAACGCCCGCGATAGCTCGCTCCATCTGCCCATGGCGAATTGGTACCTGCGGGCCAGCGCGCCCGTGTGCCTTCTGTACGACGGCCGGCTCGGTCCTGCGTTCGAGGCATTCAGGGCGACCGTCGAAGCCATGCTCGGCAACGGCGACCTCGGCCGCGCCGCGACCGTGCAGTTCTACGAGGTGCTCGCCCACATGCTGGTGCAGGACTTTGCGGGCGCCGCGGCGCTCGCAAAGTCCGCCGTCGAATACAGCCCCGACAACCGCACAGCCGTGATCACCTCGAATGAAAACCAGATGGAGCTGGCGGTCCGCGGCCTGGCTGCATGGGCTCAGGGACGGGTGGACGAGGCGATCAGCTGGTTCGAGCGTGGGCGGGCGGTCGCCCTCAGGCGGCCCAGAGCCGTGACCTGGTTGTGGCGGATCGTGATCGCTTGGGGCATGACGGACGTCCGCCTCGCCGCCGGCGAGATCGGCGCGGCGCAGGCCCACGCCGCCGAGTTCCGTCAGCTGGCCTATGCGACCCAGGAGCGGACCTGGCGGGCGATGGCCTGCGAAACCGGCGCGCGGGTCGCCCTCGCCGATGGCGCGCTTTCCACGGCGCAGGCGCGGCTCCGCGAGGGATGGAAGGAGACGGACCTCGGCCCGCTGCCACTCGTCGAGTGGCGCCTGCACGCAATCGAGGCGGCGGTGCGCAGCGCGGCGGGGGACCCGGACGGCGCCGCCCGCGATAGCCAAGCCCGCACCGATGCGCTCGCCAAGCTCGCGCAGACGCTTCCGGAAGGACATTCGGCGCGCGAAGCCTTGATGTCCGCGCGACCCATCTTCGCCTCATAGCGACGGACCGCCGCTGCCGAACTGCAGCTCACTCCGCCGGCGCCGCTCCCAAGGTGCCGGCCGAAAAGGCCAGGCCGGCCGCTGCGGACAGGGCGTCGCTGTAGGCGTCCGTGGCGACGTTGCGGGCATCCAGCAGCTTGGTCTCCGCCACCGTCACGTCGGTGATGGAGCCGACTCCGTGCTTGTAGGCCGCCAGCGCCGAGTCGAAGCTTGTCTGCGAGGCCGCGACCAGCGCCGCGGCGGCGTGGTTGGCCGCCACGCTGGTCTTCACCGAGGTTCCGGCGGAGACCACCTCGCGCGCGGCCTCGTTGCGGACCTGGGTGAGCTGCTCGTCCGCCCGATCGGCGTCGATGTGCGCCCGCGTCAGGTTCGCGGCCCGAACGCCGCCGTCGAACAATGGCACGGTGAACCCCAGCAGCACCGTCCCGCCCAGCCTATTGCCCGACAGGTTGAGGAAGGTTCCCTCCCGCCCGAAGCCAGGCAGGGCGGGCGCATTCAGATTACCGGTGGTGTAGCCGCCGGAGGCCGAGAGGAAGACCTTGGGCATGAACTCGGCCTTGGCCGCCCGCACCTTGGCCAGGCTCGCCTCGCGCGCTGCATAGGCGCCGAGCACGTCCGGCCGCCGGGAGAGGGCGGCGGACACCAGCTCGTCGATCGGTCCGTCCGCCTGGGCCGACAACTCGCGGCGGGTGACGTCCGCGACCGTCAGCCGGGTCAGCGGCGACACACCCATCGCATTGATCAGCGCCTGGCGCGCATCGTCCACCGCCCCGTCGGCGCGGATCCTCGCGTAGTCTGCCTGAGCCGTGGCCTGGTGCGCCTGGGCGGCTTCGACCACGGTCCCCTCCCCGTGCGCGTAGCGGGCGTCGGCGGCCGCCTGAACCGCCTGGGCGTCGTTCAACGCCTGCCTGGCGGTCGCCTGCCGCGCCCGAGCCCCTGCGTCTGCATAGAAGGCCAGGCTCACCCGGTAGATCAGGTTCTGGTGGGCGGCGGTGAAGCCGATGTTCGAGATCACGCTCGCCTGTTTGGCCATGTCCAGCGTCGCGGCGCGGCCGCCGAAGTCGAACAGCAGCCACTTCAGCGAGATCGCCGAGATCGACCCGGTCACGGTCGAGCCGAACGCCTGGCCCCCGGCCAGGGACTTGTCCTGGTGACCGCTCTGGAACCCGCCGATCACCGAGGCCGTGAGCTCCGGCAGAAAGGCGCTGCGGGCGACGCCCGTCGCGAGCGCGGCGTCGCGCGCCTGGTCCCAGGCGATGCGGGTCTGCGGGTCGCGGCTTTCGGCGACGTCGATCAGCTCGGCCAGGGTGTAGGCGTGGCCGGCCTGGAGGGCCGGCGGCGGCTCGACCTTCGCCATCGCCGGATTGGGCGGCAGGACGTAGCCCCCCGAAGGCGCAACCGGCGGAGCCCGCGCGGCGATGATCTCGCCCCCCTGCACAGGCGCATTCCAGGGACGATCGGGGCGTTCCGGCGCGAGGTCCAGCTCGCTCGTGGCGCAGCCCGCCAGCGACAGGGCGAAGAGGGACGCGCCGAGGCGCTCAAGCGGTCGCATGGCTAGCGCCTCCTGGCTGACCGGCCAGAGCAGCTTCCAGGCGGCGCATGTTCTGCTCGATCACTTCGCCCGTGCTGCGAGCCGCAGTTCCCTCCACCGAGGCCACCGGGGCCGCCTTCGCCGCCCTCCCCTCCAGCCCCGCCGCCAGCCTCTCCAGACGCTCCGACAGCTGCTGCGCCATGCGGACCTCGCCCGCCACCAAGACCGCGCCCTGCAGCCTGACGGCGTGCTCGACGGCGACGCGACGGGCCTGCAGCCAGGCCTCGCCGGCGCGCAGCGGCCTGGGCTCGTAGCGGGCCAGGTCGAGATCCGCCCCGATCGTCTCCAGG
>JAQGIJ010000538.1 GCA_028291285.1 Phenylobacterium sp.
GCGCTTCTGTCCGTCCGGACGCATCTGCACGATCCCGGCGTCGGCCAGGATGCGCAGGTGCCGCGAAACGCCGGACTGGTGGATGTCCATGCGCTCGACGATGTCGCCGACGGAGCACTCCCCCGACCTCATCGCCTCGACGATGCGAAGACGGGCCGGGTCGGCCAGAGCGTGGAACAAGGGCATATGTGCATCCATGAATATACATGTGCGCGCATATGTTCAACGGGTCAAGGTCGCGTTGCGGACGGGCGGCGGGCGGTCCCCCTCCCGCCGCTTCACGGGGAAGGTAGAACCTCTGATCTGGAGAGGGGGGCGCCGGCGCTCAGCTGGGCTTGAACGTCGCGGCCAGCCCAAATGTCCGGCGAGCGCTAAACGGCATCCCTTAAGTCTGCGGCACGACGATCGGATAGCCCACCGCTAGAGACGGATATACGGGCGCCGGGACTGGCGTCGGCGATAGTGATCTGAGCGCCAAGTTGTTTTGCGAGCGCCTGAACAATGCTGGTGCCCAGACCCGCCTTGGTGGGTGAGCCCTCTGCGGGCATGCCTATTCCATCGTCGCTGACAGAGAGTTTCCAATCGGTCCCGCTGCTCTCGTAGCCGACGGTGATCTGTCCGCCGCGCCCGTCGGGGAAGGCATGCTTCAGCGCGTTGATCACCAGTTCCGTGACGATGAGACCAAGGCTGATTGAGACATCCGCAGTTGCGGAACCCGCGTCAGCTTTGACTGTGAGACTAAGCTTTGCGGGATCATGGATCATCGATGCGCCGATGCTCTCGCAGAGTTCGGTGAAATAGGTGCGGAGTTCGACATCTCCGAACTTGGACCCGACAAGCTGGCGCTGTAGCGCGGCCACGGACATCACGCGGCTATGAGCGTCGAAGATATAACCTTTGGCTTCCGTCGAACGCACCTTGCGCGCCGTCTGCATCAACACGCTGGCGATGATTTGGAGGCTGTTGGCGACCCTGTGCTGCAATTCCTGAAACAGGATCGCCTTTTCCCGAAGCAGGTCGTCTTTGAGCCGCTCGGCAAGGCGCGCATCCGTCACGTCGGACACGGCCAGAAGGAGCCGTAAGACGCCAGGGTCGGCATGGTCGAGCTGATGGGCCTTGATTACGAGACGCCGCGCGTCGCGGCTTGGCCGCTTGAGGTCCATCTCATAGGCCGCAACGTCGGCTGCGCCCGAAAGCGTGGCTTTGAGCAGCGAGCGGAGTTGGGGCACATCCCACTCGCCCTCGCCAACCGCAAAAAGCGAGCGGCCCTTTATGGTCGCAGGGTCGATCTGGAAGGCGTGAGAGAAGGAGGCGCTCGCGGCGATCACGACCAAATCGCCGTCAAGCAGCAGGATGGGCGCATCCGAAGACACAACCAACGCTAAGGCGAGGCTATCGACGATGACTGGAATGGTCGATTGGTCGTCAGGCATTTCGGCCCCCAGGGCCCCCCGGAGACTCGCAACGCGAAAGCCGTTCCCGGGGATAGTCTACCATACATACGCGCACTAACGGCAGAACCTCGCAGGACTGGAAACCTCTGGTAGCATGATCAGCCCCCAGAGCAGCGCCCATTCGCGCCGCTCGCTGCGGCATCTTGATGCCGCTAACTGAGCAGGAGGGCGCTCATCGTCCCCGTGGCGGCGATCGGCTCGTCGACCTGCCCGAGGAACAGCACGCCCGCGGCCATCGCCCGCCATTGGGTGGCAAGCCGCGAGAATTCTTGTGAGACCGGTCCGTTGGCCGCCAGCGCAGCGTTCGCCGAACATCGCGCTGCTCGCTCATTGCATTCTTCGCGCGTCATGTGCCGGTAATCTTCCAATTAGAACAATCAAACCTCCCGCCCGGATTGAATGTTCCTTACCATGAGCGCCGGAAAAGGTTTCGATTTGACCGCTGAAATCTTCAACCGGGTCCCCTGACCCTCATCTGAGACCTTCGGAACCTTCGTTCGTCAGGCGGCGCTCGGCGAAGCGCTCTGCTCCGGGGCTCGCCGCCGCCTAAGCCGCCGCGGAGATCTCGTCGGCGCGGGTGGTGCGGTTGCGGCCCGAGCGCTTGGAGGCGTAGAGCGCCGCGTCGGCGCGCTCGATCAGGCTCGCCTGCGGCTCGCCGGCCACGCGCTCCGCAAGTCCGATGGAGACGGTCACCGCCCCCAGGTCCTCGTTGGTCGAGCGTCGCTTGAGCACGCGCGAGCCCACCTCCTCGCGGATCTGCTCCAGCAGCGGCAGCGCCGAGCGGGCGTCGTCGCCAGGCAGGATCAGGGCGAATTCCTCGCCGCCGTAGCGCGCCGCGGTGCGCCCGCCGCGGCCGGCGCGGCCGATCACCCCGGCCACATAGCGGATCACCTGGTCGCCGGTCTGGTGGCCCCAGGTGTCGTTGAAGCCCTTGAAGTGGTCGATGTCGATCACCGCCAGCGTCAGCGGCTGGCCCTGGCTGTCGGCCGCCTCCACCGCCCGCTCCAGCGCCTCGTCGAAAGCCTTGCGGTTGGCGAGGTTGGTGAGACCGTCGGTCATCGCGTCGCGGCGCACCGTCTCCAGGTGCTCGCGCAGCCGCGTCACCTCCGCCGTGGTGTCGGCCAGCTGGCTCTCCAGGGTCCGGTTCTCGCGCTGCACGCGCTGGGTGGCGGTGGCCAGGGTCTCGACCATGGCCTTGATCGCGGCGGGCTCCTGGCCGTCCATCGACTGGCTGGCGCTGGCCAGCTCGGCGCCATAGGCCTCGCTGGTCTCGCGGGCCGACTCGATGGCCTTGGAGACCGTGTCCAATTCCTTCGACAGCGCATCGCCGGCGGTGAGCAGCTCGCCGTTCAGCCGGGCCTTGGGCAGGTGCTTGGCCGCCAGCGCCTCGCCCAGCGCATCGGTGAAGGGCTCCTCGCGCGCGACGATCTCGCCGATGTCCTTGCCGAGCGGCGTGTCCTTGGCCGCCGCATAGTGCAGCCAGAGCTCGAAGTTGAGCGCCGTCGGCCACACCTGGTGGGCCTCCATCGCCTCCAGCGCCTTGCGGGCGAGGCCATAGGCCTTGGGACCGCGCAGCAGGACTTCGAGGTCCGCGGACATGCTCTGTTCCTCAGGGCGGACGCGACCGCGCCGTGGCCGCGCCTCAAGCGCCGGAGGAAAGTAGGCCCAAGGCGGCAAACACCCGGTTAAGCTGTACGCTTAATCGTCCGCCGGGGGCGGGGCCACCGCGCGCGTCAGGAAGGCCGGCGTGTCGCCGCCAAATCCCACCACCCGGTCGCCCTCGTGCTCGCGTCCGCGACGATCCCGCTCACCTCGATCGCGCTCGGAACGGTCACGCTCGGAACGCTCACGCTCGCCCGCGCCGCGCTCCGGGCCACCCCGCTCCGGGCCACCCCGCTCTGGGCGACCCCGCTCGGCGCGACCCCGATCATGGCCCCGCTCATGGCCGCGCTCGGGAGGCTCGCGTTCCGAGCCTTCCCGCTGCGGGCGCTCGCGCTCGGCGCGCTCGTGCGTCGGCTCGTTCCGTTCCGGCGGGCTCTCGCCGTAGGGGGGACGGGCGGCGGGGGCAGGCGCCTCCGCGGCCGGCGGGGCAGCCTCCCGGCGGGGACCGCGGGC
>JAQGIJ010000154.1 GCA_028291285.1 Phenylobacterium sp.
GATCACGCCGCCGGCGCCGCCGATGCCGGTGGCGGTCGAGGTGCTGGTGGCGCCGGCGCCGCCGGTGCCAGTGGCGGTCGAGGTGCCGGTGATCATGCCGCCCGTGCCGGTCGCACCGCCGCTGCCATTGCTCGAGGAGCTCGCCGTGGCCCCACCGCCGGTGCCGGTCGTCGTGCCTCCCGTGCCGGAGTGGCTGCTGCTGCTGGTGTGGCCGCCCGTCCCCCCGGGCGTGCCCGTCGAGCTGGTGCTCGTGCCGTTGGATGAACAGCCGAGCAGGGCGGCGAGGCCCACCGTCATCAGAGGAGAAGCGAGATGCAACCGAGCCATGACCGGACCTTCAACATGCGGCGGCCCAAACGTCGCGTCCGCCGGCATTCTTCGTAGGGAACCAGGCTGGGGCCGCACGATCGATCACCGAAGCGCACGGCCGGGACCCGGCCGAAAACCGGGCGGGCGACAGAGTGCCCCGAGCCCAGAGTATCTCAGATCGCCCGCTCTCTAGAAAGCGATCGGCGCCACCGCACGGGCGCGCGGCACGCGAACGTGGACGCCCCCGAATCCCCGCGGGAAATAGCCTTCCGCTCCGACCCCGATCGATTGCGCTTGCAAGCCGCGAAACCTGTTGCTAGACAGCGCGTCCGCTTCACCGGGGTCTGGCCAACCGGCCTCCACCCCGCGAAGCATGTTCGCGACGCCGTTACGGCGCCCCGATCTTCGTTCGCCTCCTCGGCCGCCGTGGGACTCCCCCCGGTGACGCGGGGAGGGTCCCTCGCCCCGGCGCTCGCCGAGGCGTCGGGCGAAGAACCCGGGACGCGCGACGGCTAGCGCCGGTAGGGCTCGCCCCCGCGGTCTCTCCGGTCTCCAGGCTCACCCGTTCCCGTGAACGCGCCGGTGGAAGACTCCGGCCGCCGTCCTCGCTCCGCAGGCCGGCGAACGCGCGATCCGGATCGCGCCACGACGAGAGGTATCTCGAATGAGAAGCAAAGCCAGTGCGAGGTTCTCGCGGATCAGCCCGCGGAAGGCGCGCATGATCGCCGATCTCGTGCGCGGCCGCGACGCGGCCGAGGCCATCCAGCTCCTGCAGTTCACGCAGAAGAGCGGCGCGCCGGTCCTGCAGAAGATCATCGAGAGCGCGGTCGCGAACGCGCAGCAGGACGGCGCCGACGTCGACGTGCTCTTCGTGAGCAAGGCGACCGTGGACAAGGCGCCCAACAAGTTCAACCGCCGGTGGCGGCCGCGGGCCATGGGCCGCGCGACGCGGATCACCAAGGGCGTCTCTCACATCGTGATCGAGCTCGACGAGCGCAAGTAGAGGACACGAGACCATGGGACAAAAGACCCATCCGTATGGCTTCCGCCTCGGCGTCATCAAGACGTGGAGCAGCAAATGGTATGAGGACGGCCACGCCTACCAGAAGTGGCTGCACGAAGACATCCGGATCAAGCGCGCCATCAAGCAGTATCTCTACAACGCGAACATCGCGAGCGTAGAGATCGAGCGCGCCGCGAACCGGGCCAAGGTGATCGTCTTCACGGCGCGCCCCGGCATGGTCATCGGCAAGGGCGGCAAGGGGATCGAGATCCTCAAGTCCGGCAACGTGGGCACCGCCGCCAAGGGCGAGACGGTGTTCAAGGGCGTCGCGTCGTTCACCGACAACGAGGTGTTCATCGACGTCCAGGAGGTCCGGAAGGCCGAGACCAACGCCCAGCTCGTCGCCGAGAACATCGCGACGCAGCTCGAGCGCCGCATCGCCTTCCGCCGCGCCATGAAGAAGGCCGTGGCGACCGCGATGAAGTTCGGCGCCAAGGGCATCCGCGTGCGCTGCGCCGGCCGCCTGGGCGGCAGCGAGATGAGCCGCGTCGAGACGTACCGCGAAGGTCGCGTCCCGCTTCACACGCTGAGGGCCGACATCGAGTTCGGCCTGGCCGAGGCCAAGACCAAGGTCGGCATCATCGGCGTCAAGGTCTGGATGTTCAAGGGCGAGGTCCTGCAGCGCAAGACGCGGCGGATTCAGTAGAGGAGCTCCGGCGATGCTTTCCCCGAAGCGGACCAAATACCGCAAGATGCAGAAGGGCAACAACCGCGGCATTGCGACCGCAGGTAGTGATGTGTCCTTCGGCGACTTCGGCCTCCAGGCGATGGCGCCCGCGCGGCTCACGTCGCGCCAGATCGAAGCTGGCCGTATGGCCATTCAGCGGCACGTCAAGCGCGCCGGCAAGCTGTGGATCCGCGTCTTCCCCGACCGACCGGTCACGAAGAAGCCGCTCGAAGTCCGCATGGGCGGGGGCAAGGGTGCCCCGGAAGAGTGGGCGGCCGTGGTCAAGCCGGGTCGCGTGATGTACGAGATCTCGGGCGTCACCGAGGAGATTGCCCGCGAGGCCTTCCGGCTCGCGGGCCACAAGCTCCCGATGGCCGTGAAGTTCCTGGTCCGGGGCGTGACGTGAGGAGGGTGAGGCGATGAAAGCGAAAGATCTCCGCGACCGCACCACCGAGCACCTCCGCGAGCTCGAGAAGCAGCTCCACGGCGACGTGTTCCAGGCCCGGTTCAAGAACTTCACGAACCGGCTCAACGACACCGCCACGATCAGGAAGACGCGGCGCGATCTGGCCCGCATCAAGACGATCCTCACCCAGCGGCTGCTGGCCGGGGCCGAGGAGAAGAAGGCGTAGTCATGGCCGAGAAGAAGCCCAAGACGAAGGACGCTCCGGCGCCGGCTGCCAAGCCTGCCGCCGCGGCGAAGCCTGCCCCGGCACCCGCCGCCGCCCCTGCCAAGGCAGCCGCGGCACCGGTTGC
>JAQGIJ010000543.1 GCA_028291285.1 Phenylobacterium sp.
CGTGCACCGCCTGCGGCAGGACCTGCGTCAGCTCCGAGAGCAGCGAGTCGCGCGGCAGACCGGTCTGTTCCTGCAGCTGGCGCACATTGTCTTCGCCGAGCGCATGCGCCACCTGCTCCGGCGCCACCGGCTCATTGTGACCCGGCCCGACCCAGGAATTCACCTGCGTCCCCAGCCCTTTCTGCTGGAACTGGCTGACCAGCGCGCCGAGCGCGCCCGCGCCGCCGAGTCCGCTCAGCAGGCCGCCAAGGCCGCCGCCGGTCTGCGCCGGGGCCGCCTGCGCCCGGCTTGCCTGATCCTGTGGATTGAAGCTGCGGCCGTCGCCGGGGGCCTGGTTGTGCGACTGCTGATAGCTGCGCACGCCTTTCACCAGAAGCGCCAGGATCACGCCGGCCGCCACGGTCGAGCCCAGGCCCGGCTTCTGTTGCGGCCGGCCGCCAGCCGCCATGCTTCCCATCACCTGATCGAGCAGTCCCATGAGCGCGCCTCCGCAGCTAGGCGGGAGGAACGCTGCGCGGCAGGCTTTTGTTCAGGGGCGTCTCAGGCGGGAACCGGGGTCCGGGCCGCATAGGCGCGCACGAAGGCCTGGGAGACCTGGTCGGCCAGCGCGTTCAGCTCGATGCGCCGGCTGTCGCGGCCATTCATCTGGTCCTGGTGCAGGACCGCCAGCAGCAGCGGCGAGAGCAGCATCAGGGCCGCGGCGCGGACGTCGGTCTGGATCATCTCGCCCTTGCCGATGTGCTCCTCCAGCCGGGCCACGAGCGAGTCGACCGCCGGGTCGACGATGAAGGCGAGCGCGTGCGGGCTGACCTGCGGGTCGGCCAAGCCCTCGCAGAGGCTGGCGGCCAGCACGTCGCCCAATCGCACCGGACCCTGCGCCTGCAGCCCGAAGACGAACTCCATCGAGAACTCCCGCACGGAGGCCTTGAACGGGCCCTTGGCCTTGGAGACCAGGCCCAGCCGCGCCTCGCCGCGGCGGCGGTATTCCGCCAGCAGGGCGCCGATGACCCCGGTGCGGTCGCCGAAATAGTGCTGCAGCGTCGGCGCGGTCACCTCCGCCGCGGCCGCCAGCTGCCGGAGGCTCGGCCGCTCCAGGTCGAGCCTGGCGAAACGCGGCAGCATGCGGGCGAGCAGCTCGCGCCGCTTGGCCTCGTAATCTGCGTTCTTGACGCCCTTGGCCCTAGGCAAGGCGATCGCATCCTTTTGAGCCGCGACATAGGTCGCGCGGCGATTCGCAAAGGATAGGATACAGCCGCCGCTATACCAACCCATGCGTGTACGCGAGGCGCCAACGTCGCGACCCGCGAATAACGATTTTGCTCGGGAATAGCGAACGTTTTAGGACCCGCTCTGGGCCTCGCCGTACACAAAGTCATCGATGATCCGCGCCAGGGCGTGCGGCTGGTCGCTCTGCACGGCATGGCCGGCGCCCGGCACGGTCTCCACCGTCAGCCCCGGCAGGCGCCGGCGCATCTCGTCGGCGTCCTGCGGCCGCACGAACTTGGATTCCCCGCCGAGCACCAGCACCGTCGGGGCGACGATGCGCGAGACGTCGTCCCAGAGCGCGGTGAAGTCGCTGACCGGTCGCGGGACCGCGCCGCCGCCGCCCAGGTCGTAGCGCCAGCCCCAGCGCCCGTCGGCCAGGCGTCTGGCGTTGTGGCGCACCCCGCGGCGCACGCCCTCCGCCGAGCGGTAGGGGCTGAGCGCCACCGCCGCGGCCTGCATCGCCTCGAGGCTGTCGTAGGTCGGCTGCTCGCCAATCAATGAGACCGTGCCGCGCTCCTCCCGCGTCATCGTCCGCGAGGGATCGTTCACCTGCGGCGTGACGTCGACGATCACCGCCTTCTTCACCAGGTCCGGCCGCTCGGCCGCAAGGCGGATGTTGGTCGCGCCGCCGAGCGACATGCCGATCACCGCCCTGGGCTCGGGCGCGACCATCGGGATCGCCACCTGCAGCGCCTCGGCGTTGGGCCAGGGACGGTAGTCGCGGTCGGCGCGCCAGTCGGAATGGCCATGCCCGGGCAGGTCGAAGGCCACCGCCGGCCGGCCCAGGATCAGGTTGAGCATGTCCCAGGTGTGGGCGTTCTGGCCGCCGCCGTGCAGGAAGACGAGCTCCGGCGGACCCTCGCCCCAGACCAGGCAGCTCATCGCCTGGCCGGGCGCCACGTCGAGGGACCGGCGCTCGACCTTGGGGGCGCGCCAGGGGACCCCCAGCTCCTTTGCCGTGGCCTCGAGGAAGCCGAATTCGTCGTAGTCGTCCGCATCCTGCGCCATGACCATCCTCCCGTTGGGCTCCGCCGCCACTGAAGACGCTCGCTGCGACAACGGCAAGACTTGCCAAGCTTGACCGTCGGAACGAAGAAGCGCGCCCGCCGCTAGGATGGGTGGGCTTAATTCGGTTCAGGATCCTAACATGCTGCTATTCCTGCTGCTTTTCGGCAATCCCCGTGGGGCGGCCGACCTCGCCCGCGCACTCGCCTCCGCGCCCCCGCCGCGCCGCGCCCGCTGACGACCCGCGGCGGCGGCACGCAAGCTGACCTCGGCCCCGGGGGCGAACCCCGTTCATTGACGCGTCCGCGAAAAAGCGCCTAGCGTCTCGGTCCATGAAATGGGGCATCGTCTTCACCTCGACGAACTTTCCCGGGCCCGAGCAGGCCGTGGCGCTGGGTGAGGCGGCCGAGCAGGCCGGCTTCGACGTCCTGTGCGCGCCGGAGCACATCGTCATCCCGGTGGAGTACAAGCCGCTCTATGCGGCGAGCGGCAGCGGCCGCATGGAGCACCTGGAGCGGCAGGGCGTGCCCGATCCGCTGATCTGGTTCAGCTTCGTGGCCGCGGTGACCAAGCGCATCAAGTTCTGCACCGGGGTGATGCTGCTCACCGAGCGCAATCCGCTGCACACCGCCAAGGAGGCGGCGACGCTGGCGGTGCTCTCGAGCGGCCGCCTGCAGCTGGGCGTCGGCTCCGGCTGGTGCCGCGAGGAGTTCGAGGCGCTCGGCATCTCCTGGCCGAACCGCGGCAAGCGGCTCGATGAATACATCGAGGCGCTCCGCGAGCTCTGGCGCGAGCCGGTCGCCAGCTATTCCGGAGAGTTCGTGAATTTCACCCGGGTCTATTCCGACCCCAAGCCGCCCGGCGGCGCGGTGCCGATCCACGTGGGCGGCGACAGCGAGGCGGCGGCCCGGCGGGCCGGCCGCGTCGGCGACGGCTTCTTCCCGGCGATCTTCCCGACCAAGCGGGTCTACGAGGACCTGCCGAAGCTGCTTTCCCTGGTGCGCGAGGAGGCGCGCAGGGCCGGCCGCGATCCCGAGCGGATTGAGATCACCTCCGGCGGGACCCGGACGGTGGAGGGCGCCAAGTGGTTCGCCGACCAGGGCGTGCACCGCCTGACCATCGCCCCGCACGCCAAGGACCTGCCCGGCATGCGCGAGGAGCTGATGCGCTTCGGCGACGAGGTGATCGCCAAGACCGAGGGCCTCGCGCCGTCGGTCCCCGCCTGAGGCAGCCATGAGCGAGACCGCCGCCGCCGTTTCCTCCGCCCGCGCCCGCGGGCTTGGCCGGATCGGCGTCTGGTCTGGCGAGTTCCGCCAGGCCGACGCGGGCGAGGCCCGCGAGGCCGCCGCCGAGCTGGAGGCGCTGGGCTATGGCGCCCTGTGGGTCCCCGGCGGGATCGGCGGCCCGGTGCTGGAGCAGCTCGACGAGCTCCTGGCCGCCACCTCGCGCCTGCCGCTGGCCACGGGGATCCTCAACATCTGGAAGCACGAGCCTGCGGAGGTCGGCGCCTGGTGGGCCGGCAAGTCCGAGGCCGAGCGCGGCCGCCTGATGCTGGGCCTGGGGATCAGCCACGGGCCGATCATCGGCGCCGAATACGGCAAGCCCGTCGCCACCATGGCCCGATACCTCGACGGCCTGGACGCCGCCGGCGTACCCGCCGAGCGGCGCTGCCTGGCGGCGCTTGGGCCGAAGATGCTGGAGCTGTCGGCGCAGCGCACCGCCGGCGCCCACCCCTATCTCGCGCCGCCCGAGCACACCGCCTTCGCCCGCGAGCGGCTGGGGCCGCAGGCGCTGCTCGCCCCCGAGCTGGGGGTGATCCTCGAGACCGACGCCGGACGCGCGCGCGAGGTCGGCCGCCGGGCGCTCTCCCGCTACATGCAGCTGCCCAACTATGTGAACAACTGGCGGCGCATGGGCTATTCGGAGGCCGAGGTGACCGGGCCCGGCGACCGGCTGATCGACGCCCTCTTCGCCTGGGGAACGCCCGAGCGGATCTCCGCCCGCGTGCGCGAGCACCTGGACGCCGGCGCCGACCACGTCTGCCTGCAGGTGGTGCGCGGCGCGATCGGCGCCGACACCAGCCTGCCCCGCGCCGCCTGGCGGACGCTGGCCGAGACCCTCCTCTAGCTGGTTCCGTCTTCGGTCAGCAGCCCGTCCTGGCGACGCTTCTGCGGAACGATCCGCCGCGCGGGCGGGTTGGCCGCTCGCCGGGGGAGGGGCGCAAAACCATGAGGAAGGATCAGTCATGAGCGACTGGAACAGAGGCGGTCGTGAGGACGACCAACGCCGCAACCGCGCCGAGGAGCGCGACCGCCGCGATTTCGGCGGCCAGGACCGCGGGTCGAATCAGGCGTCGCGCAGCGAGGGGCGCAGCTTCGGCGAGCGCGGCCCGGGCGGCGAGCGCCAGCGGAGCTTCCAGGACTGGGAAGACCCGCAGCAGGCCTATGGGACGCAGGGCGCCGGCTCCGACGCCTACGCCCGCCAGGAGTACCGCGGGCAGAACCGCGGCCAGGGCTATGGCCGGCAGGATGATGGGCGGCAGGACTATCGGCGGCAGGACTATGGGCGGCAGGACTATGGGCGTGACGCCCAGCGCGGCCAGGGCTACGGCGCGCAGGACTACGGCCTGGAGGGCTATCAGCAACGCTCCGGCGGCCAGAATTACGGGCGCCAGGGCTACGGCGGCCAAGGTTACAGCGCCCGTGATCAGGGGTACGGCCCGTTCGAGCCACGCAACGAGCTCGTCGAGCGCGTGACCGACGGCGAGGCCGACCACCCCTGGCGGGCCCACATGGGCGAGCACCGCGGGCGCGGGCCGAAGAACTACACCCGCTCCGACGAGCGGATCCGCGACGACGTCAGCGACCGGCTGAGCGACGACTCCTGGCTCGACGCCTCGGAGATCGAGGTGATGGTCGTCAGCGCCGAGGTGACCCTCTCCGGATCGGTGAACAACCGCGACGACAAGCGCCGGGCCGAAGACGTCTGCGAGCAGGTCTCCGGTGTGAAGCACGTGCAGAACAACCTGCGCGTCCAGCAGCCGAGCGCCCAGTCCAACACCCAGTCCAACGCGGGCGGCGCGGCGCAGAGCCGGGCGCAGGGCTCCGGCCAGGCCGGGGCCAACGCCGCGAGCTCGACCCAGAGCCGCGGTTCGGGCGCGAACCTGAGCTAGTCCGACCTCCGCCCTCTCCTCGCCTGCGGGGAGAGGGCTATGGCGCCACGACCGCCCGGACCTTCGCCAGCGCCTCGGCCCTGTCGAGGCTGAAGGCGTCGCGGACGGCGGGCGTGAAGGCGAGGCTGTCGATCTGGCGGGCCGGGCCGCCGACCTCCGGCGCATAGTGGAAGGCGACCCGCACCGGGCCCACCTTGCGGTAGTCGGAGACCGCGATCGCCGCGGGGCGCGGGCCGCTGCGGTCGACGATCCGCGCGAGCAGGTGGCTGCCGGCGTCGAACCACAACTCGCGCGCCCGGCCGTTCCACGGCGTCACCACCACCACCTGGTAGGCGCGGCCGTCCTTGCGGCGCACGCCGAGATAATCGCCGCGCGCGCCGAAGCGGCCGGGAAACAGGAACAGCTGGGCTGTGAAAAAGGCGGCGGTGCGCGCCTCGGCCAGGGTGGCGTGGTCGTTGACCGCGGTCATCGCCCCCGAGGGCGCGACCTGCCAGACCGCTTGGCCGTTGAAGCCGTGGATCCGCAGGCCCGCGGGCTCGCGCGTCTCGACACGCAGGCCGTAGCGCACCGGATCGATCCAGCGCTCATAGGCCAGCCCGCCCTCGCGGCCGGTCTCGTGCCAGCCGCGCAGCAGGTACCAGCCCGAGCCGCCGGTCGCGGCGAAGGCCTGCGAGATCACCTGCGCCGTCTGGCGCGAATAGCCCTGGGCCTGGGCCCCCTGGACCCCCTGAGCGAGGGTGGCGGCGGCCGCGGCCAGGGCGATGAGGATAAGGCGGAGGCGGGTCAACATCTCCGCCTGCTACAAGCCGGCGAGCTTGTCCAGAATGCGGCGCGCTGCGGCCGGCTCCTCAAGGTCAAGGAGCCGTCCGAGACGCGACTAGCTCAGGACGATGATCGCCACGCGGCGATTCTGCGCCCGGCCCTCCCGGGTTTCGTTGGGCGCCACCGGCTGGTCCTGGCCGTAGGAGATCGTCGACATCCGGTTGAGCGCCACGCCCTGCGTGTTCAGGTAGCGGCGCACCGCCTCAGCCCGCGCCTCGCCCAGTTTCTCGTTGTAATCCGGCGTACCCGTCGAGTCCGTGTAGCCCTGGATCTCCAGGTAGACGTTTTTGTTTTCGCCCTTGAGCCGGGTCACCAGCTCGGCCAGCCGCTGCTCGGCTTCCGGCGACAGGACGTGCCTGTCGGTCGGGAACTTCACCGAGTCGTCGGAGAGCACCACCTCGTAGAGGAACTTGCCCTCGGCCAGCTTGTGCGCGGAGTTGGCGCGGTCCAGCGCCTCGCCGGCCGTGCCTTCGACCTTGGCGGTGTGAGCTTCCACCACCGCCACATTTTTGCGCACGAAGCCTTTGGTCGCGCAGCCGCTGGTGGCGAGGGCCGCGGCCAGCAGCACGCTGCCTATCGCCGTCGTTCTATACATGGATTTCGTCTTCATTCGTCTCTCCCATCTAATCGAGCCCCAGCGCAATTCTTGCGCGGTTTTCACGTGGCCAAGCTGGAATGGCGGCGTCATGGCCCGCGCGTGGCCAGAAGATGGCGGATGAACGAATGTTAATGTGAATCTGCCGTCGGGGCGGCCAAACGGCGCCACGATGCTGACGCGAGCCCGTGATCTCTGCGTCCTCCGGACGGGGCGTAGGTCGGCTGTATCCTTCATGAGCGGGCGAAGCCAGGCGCAGGCGACGGAACTTTCAGGGGCGCGGCGCGGACGGCGGCGGCGGCGCGAACGCCTGTTCGCGGGCGCGGTGACCGTGGCCGCCCACGCCCTCCTGCTCTCGGCCCTGCTCTCGACCTCTCCGCACCCGCCGCATGCCTGGGAATCTCCGCCCATGCAGGTGGAGCTGGCGACGCTCCCGCCGCCGCCGCCCCCCGCGCCGCCGCTTCCCGAGGCGCCCGACAGCGCCCCGGCCGCCGCGGCCCCGGCCGCCGCCCCTCCTACCCCCGAGCCGCCGAAGCCGGCCGCCAAGCCTCCGCCACCGCAGCGGCTGGCGCGCGCGCCGGTTCCGCCCGAAGTCCCGCCGAGGCTGGTTCCGCCCGAGCCCGCCAAGCCGGAGCCGGCCCCGCCGGAGCCCGAGGTGCAGGTGAGCGCGGCCGAGCTCGCCTCGGCGATGACCGCCGGGTCGGAGGCCGGCGGCGAGGGCGGCGACCTGGGCTTCGGCGGCGGTGGCGGCGCGGGCGGCGGCGGCGGAC
>JAQGIJ010000550.1 GCA_028291285.1 Phenylobacterium sp.
CTACTCGGAACAGGACCCGGTGAAGCAGGCCGCCCGGGACTACTCGGCCTGCCAGCTGAAGGCGAGCGCCGCCGGCGTGCCGAGCTGCACGGGCTCCTCGAACTCGAACATCTTCTATGCGGCTGACGGTACGGGCGACACCTTCGCGGTGCTCGGCCACGACTTCGTTCCTTACGGCACGGCGGGCACGACGCCGCCGGCGATCTTCAACGCCAACCCGTACGAATACCTGCTGCAGGACAACACCCGCTACACGGCGGGCTTCTTCGCCAACTATCAGGTCAACGACCACGTCGAGCTCTATTCGAACTTCGGCTTCATGGACAGCGTGTCCAACGTCAACGTCGGGCCGAGCGCGCTCTTCCAAGGCAGCGGGGTGACGCCCACCGGCGGCTTCCTCGTCAACTGCAACAACCCCTTCCTCAGCGCCGGCCAGATGGCCGGGCTGCAGTGCTCGGCCGCCGACGTCACCGCCGGCGCGAACAAGGATCTCTATATCGGTCGCCGCAACATCGAAGGCGGTCCGCGGAATTCCTACTATGACCACACCAACTATCGCGTGGTGTTCGGCGCCAAGGGGACGATCGCCGGGCCCTGGAAGTACGACATCTACGGCTCGTACTACTCCACGACTCTGCAGACGCGGATCGAGAACTTCCTAAGCTTGGCGAAGGCCCAGGACGCCCTGCTGGTGGGCGGCACCGCGACCAACCCGGTCTGCCTGTCCGGCGCCGCCGGCTGCGTGCCCTACAACATCTTCGCCGACGGCGGCGTGACCCAGGCGGCGGCGAGCTCGCTGACCGAGCTCGGCACCTCCACCGGCACGACCACCGAGCGGATCATCGAAGCCACCGTGACCGGCGACCTCAGCGACTACGGAATCAAGTCTCCGTGGGCGCAACAGGGCGTGGGCGTCGCCCTGGGGGTCACCCAGCGGCGCGACCACCTGATGTTCTCGCCGGACGCGGCCGAGGAGAGCGGCGACCTGTCAGGCTTCGGCGGCGCCTCGGTGCGGATCAACAACAGCCTGCGCGCGGCGGAAGCCTACGGCGAAGTCCGCGCGCCGCTGATCAGCGACATGCCGTTCGTCAAGGAGCTGATCTTCGAGGGCGGCTACCGCTATTCGGACTATTCCACGGGCATCCAGGCCAAGACCTACAAGGTCGGCTTCCAGTGGCAGCCGATCGACGACATCCGCTTCCGTGGATCGTACAACAAGGCCATTCGCGCGCCGAACATCCTCGAGCTCTACACGCCCTCCACGGTGACCAACACCAGCGACGTGTCCGAGGACCCCTGCGCGGTGGGTGCGCTCAATCCGGCGACCCCGGCGCAGTGCGCCAACACCGGCGTGCACCCGAACCAAGTTATTGCGCAGTGCCCGGCCAATCAGTGCGCGGTGCTCACCGGCGGCAACACCAACCTGACGCCGGAGACGGCCAAGACCTTCACGGTCGGCTTCACCACCCAGCCGCGGTTCCTGCCGGG
Organism: Phenylobacterium sp.; assembly: GCA_028291285.1. The sequence goes on from JAQGIJ010000550.1 coordinate 1,489, forward strand.
GTTCAGCGCCAGCGTCGATTACTACCACATCAAGCTGACCAACCTCATCGGCACGATCCCGCTGGCGATCATCCTGGACCGCTGCCTGACCACCGGCGCGCAGCTCTACTGCAGCCAGGTGGTGCGCAATCCCGTGAACGGGATCCTCTTCGGCACCTCCTCGGCAGCCGGCGGCTACATCAACGGCACCAACGTCAACGTCGGGGCCGGCGTGAACGCGGGCTTGGACATCCAGGCGGCCTACAACCTGCCGCTGGCGGACTGGGGCGTGACCGACTGGGGCAGGCTGTCGTTTGACCTGGCGGGCTCCCTGCTCATGAAGAACACGACCGTGCCGGTCCCGGGCGACCAGCCCTACGACTGCGCCGGCCTGTTCGGGCCGAGCTGCACGTCGATCTTCCCGAAGTGGCGGCATACGGCGCGTGCGAACTGGACGCTTCCCTGGGCCGAAGCGACGGTGTCGCTGGCGTGGCGCTACATCGGCGGCGCGACCTACGAGAACGACACCAACGAGCCCAGCATCGGCAAAGGGACGACCAACAAGTTCAACCACCGCCTGCCCAGCGTCAGCTACTTCGACCTGTCGGGCCTGTGGCGCGTGAACGACACGTTCAGCATCCGCGGCGGCGTGAACAACCTCTTCGACAAGGATCCGCCGCTCGTTCCGAACGCGATCGTCGGCGGCGCCCTGCCGAACACCTACACGGTCTACGACCTGCTGGGCCGCCGCATGTTCGTCGGCTTCACGGCGAACTTCTAAGCGATCTTCGAACCCGAGCTGCGGGGCGGCGGAGCGATCCGCCGCCCTTTTCTTTTCCGCTATTCGTCGCGGTGCACGCGGATGGCGCGCTGGCCGTCCACGTTCATCATGAAGCTGCCCAAGCTGGCCCTGCGGATCGACACCTTGGAGCCCTGCCGCGGATCCCGGGCGAGCGCCTCGTTGGAGATCTGCCGCCACACGGCGCCATCGCTCAGGACGATCGTCCATTTGCCCCAGGCGTCCGCGCTGGCCGCCCGCACCACGCCCTCCATCCGATTCAGGTCGTCGCCCTTGAGCCCGCGGGTGACGAAATCGAGGCTGGGGAGGTTGAGGCCGAACGCCTGCTGGTGCGCGGCGCGGGCCTGGTCCTTGTCGATGACCACGAGCTCGCCGCTCGTCTCGGCGCTCGCCATCCGTCCGGCGGCGGCGTCATAA
>JAQGIJ010000622.1 GCA_028291285.1 Phenylobacterium sp.
CAGCCGGATGCAGTCGAGGATCACCTGGCGCGGCACGGGCCGGGTGAGGTCGAGACGCTTGCGCACCGAGCGCGTGGTCGAGAGCAGCTCGTCGGCGCATTCGAGATGAAGGGTCATGGCGTGCGTCTCGGGTGAACAGGGGGAGGCGATCATCAGAGCGGGTCTTCGGCGCGTCAATGCGCCGGCGCCGGCGGCGGCTGTCGGCGGAAATCTAGGCGGGCCTGGCTCAGGCGAGCCCGGCGACAGGCAAGGGCGGGAGCCGCGCCGGGGCGCTCTCCAGGATCAGGGCCTTGGCCGCAAGCGCCACCAGCGCGGCCGCCAGCCAGTAGACGGCCGGGGCCATCGGGCTGCCGGTGGCGTGGATCAGCCAGGTGACCACCAGCTGGGTGGTCCCGCCGAAGATGGCGATGGAGACGGCGTAGATGGTCGCGAAGCTGCGGCCGCGGATCGCCCTGGGCAGGCTTTCCGTCATCGCGGGATAGAAGCCGCCCATGCTCAGCGAGCCCGCCAGGGAAAGCATCACGCCGCCGCCCAGCAGCGCCGCGGCGCTGCGGGTCGAGACGATCCAGCTGAAGACCGGCAGGATCAGCAGGGCGTGGACGACCGCCGGCCAGATCATCAGCGCCCGCCGCCCCAGCCGGTCGGAGAGCCAGCCGCCCGCCAGCACGCCGACGCCCATGGCGACGTTGGGGACCAGCGTTGCGAGGAAGGCCACCCCCGGCCCCAGGTGCAGGGTGCTCTGGGCGAAGGTGGTCATGTAGTTGATGACGTAGGTGCCGATGGTGCCGCCGGCGAGCACCATCAGGCCCAGGACCATGATGCGGGCGTTGGCGCGCGCCAGCCGCGCCGGCGTCGCGCCAGAGGACGCCGCCGGCGCCTGTGGGTCCTCCCGCTGCAGGGTCTCCGGCATGGTCCGGCGCAGCATCAGGCCGAAGGGCAGGGCGGCCGATCCGAGCAGGAAGGCGATCCGCCAGCCGTAGGCCTCCAGCGCGGCATGCGACAGCACGGCCGAAAGCAGCAGGCCCACCGCCGCGCCCGTGACGGCGGCGACCGCCTGGCTCACCCCCTGGAAGGACACCACCAGCCCGCGCCGGTGCGGGGCCGCGCCCTCCAGCAGGTAGGCGGTGTTGGGCCCGACCTCGCCGCCCAGCGAGAAGCCCTGCACCAGCCGCGCCAGGAGGACCAGGATGGGGGCTGCGACGCCGATCGCCCGGTAGGACGGGATCAGCGCCAGCGCCAGGATGGAGAGGCCCATCAGCGACAGGCTCAGCATCATCGCCGCCCGGCGCCCCACCCGGTCGGCATAGGCCCCGATGACGAAGCCGCCGATCGGCCGCGTCAGGAAGCCGGCGCCGAAGGTCGCCAGCGACAGCATCAGGCTGCCGAACTCGCTGTGCGCCGGAAAGAAGGTGTGGCCGATCTGGATGGCGAAGAAGGCGTAGGTGAGGAAGTCGTAGAACTCCAGCGCGTTGCCGATGGTGGCGGCGAGGACGTGGCGCGCCGCGAGCGGGGCGCCGGCGGGATCGGCAGCCGCCGGCTCGGCCGCGGCGGCTGCCTGAGAAATCCGCGACATGCCCAGGCTCCCCGACGTATTCGAGACAGACCCTAGGCCTGTGCCGCCGCAGGGCAAGACGGCGTTATCCCAAAGCGGTCCCGTGGCCGCGCCGCCCGATCCGTGACCAGTCCCTGCCGGAGCCTTCAGCCGCTTGCCCTCCGCCCCCGTCCTGACCCGCGACCTCGCCTCCCGCTTCGCCCGCATCGCGCTCGGCCATGTCGAGCGCGAGTTCCCGAACAAGCTCGACCAGGTGCTGGCGGGACCGCAGGACCTGCGCGCCCCGCGCGCCCTGCACCCGATCTTCTTCGGCAGCTTCGACTGGCACTCCTGCGTGCACGGCTACTGGCTGCTGGCGAGCCTCGCGCGCCGCTGGCCCGCGATCCCCGAAGCGCGGGCGATCGGCGCCCTCTTCGAGCGCGCGTTCACGGCCGAGAAGGTCGAAGGCGAATGCGCCTATCTGCGCCAGCCGGGCGCGCGTGGCTTCGAGCGCCCCTACGGCTGGGCTTGGCTGCTGAAGCTGCAGGCCGAGCTCCTGGCGCACGCCGACCCGCGCTGGGCGCGGGCCTGCCAGCCGCTGGCGGACATGTTCGTGGCGCGGTTCCAGGACTTCCTGCCGCGCGCCGCCTATCCGGTGCGAAGCGGCGCCCACGGCAACACCGCCTTCGCGCTGGCGCTCGCCAGCGACTACGCCCGGGCGGCCCAGGACCACGCGCTGCTGAACCTTCTGCGCCGCACGGCCGGCGACTGGCACCTCGGCGACCGGGACGCGCCGGCCTGGGAGCCCTCCGGCGACGACTTCCTCTCCCCCACCCTGGTGGAGGCCGAGTGCCTGCGCCGCCTGCTGGATCCGGCCGAATTCCGGGCCTGGCTCGCCGTCTTCCTGCCGCGCGGGGCGGCGCGGGAGCCCGCGACCCTGTTCGTCCCGGCGCGGGTGACGGACCGCACGGACGGCAAGATCGTCCACCTCGACGGGCTCAACCTGTCCCGCGCCTGGTGCTGGCGCGAGATCGCCGCCGCCCTGCCCGAGACCGATCCCCTCCGCGCCGTGGCCCAGGCCGCCGCGGCGGAGCATCTGGCCGCATCCCTGCCGCACGTCACCGGCGACTACATGGGCGAGCACTGGCTGGCCTCCTTCGCCCTGCTCGCGCTGACGGCCGGCGAGACCTGACGCTGCGGAGGTTGCCGTGCGCGTCGGGCGCATGCAGATGAGGTGAAACGACGAGGTGGAAGCGCGCCATGTTCGACAGTGACGGCCGTTCGCCGGAAGAGATCGTGGCCCGGCTCGAGGCGCAGGCCGAGCGCTACGAGACCCCCTGCGGCGACGGCGTCATGGCCTGGCGCGCCTGGGGTGAGGGGCCGCCGCTGGTGCTGTTGCACGGGGCGCACGGCGCCTGGACGCACTGGATCCGCAACATCGAGGCGCTGCGGCAGGTGCGCCGGGTGGTGGCGGCGGACATCCCGGGCTTCGGCGACAGCGCCCGGCCGCCGCGGCCGGAAGACGTGCGGAGCTTCGCCGAGGTGATCGCCGAGGGGCTTGGCCGGCTGCCGTTGGAGACGCCGCTGGACGTGGTGGGCTTCTCCACCGGCGGGGTGATGGCCGCCTATCTCGCGGGCTTGGCGCCCGAACTCGTGCGCCGGCTGATCCTGGTGGACACCGGCGGGCTCGGCACGCCCCTGGGCGCGGTGGAGTCGGCTCCGATCCGCGGACTTCAGGGCGAGGCGCTGCGCGAGGCGCACCGTGTGAACCTGCTGGGCATCATGCTCCACGCCGAGGCGGCGGCGGACGACCTGGCGATCCACGTGCAGGCGCAGAACGCCCCGCGCGGCCGGGTGAGCCCGCGGCCGCTGGTCATGCCCGACAAGCTCCTGCTGGCCCTGCCGCAGGTGCGCGCGCAGGTCGACGTCATCTGGGGCGCGCGCGACCGGGCGCATGCGGATCCGCAGAGCCAGATGGCGGTCGTCCGCCGCTTCCAGCCCGACGCCGAGCTGCGCGTCATCCCGGACGCCGGCCACTGGTCGATGTACGAGAACGCCGAGGCGTTCAACGCCGAGCTCCTGGACCTGCTGGCGCAGCCGCTCCGGCCGCGGTGAGGCGCGGGCTTCAGCTCACCCGGTGCTGTCGCCCGCGGCGAGGGGCGTGGGCGCGCCGAAGCGGTGCGGGTCGTCGTCCAGCGCCAGGCGCACCCTGGAGATCTCGGGGGCGGTCTCCAGGGCCTCGACCAGCTGGTAGAAGGCCTCCTTCTCGTCGAGGTCGTCCCTGCGGGCCAGGTGGTCGGCGATCAGGTCCTCGAGCCGGCCGATCAGGGTGTTCGCCGCGACGAGCGCCTGCCTGAGCTCCTCGGGGCCGCCGTGGCGTTTGGCGTCGTCGGTCATGGGCGAAGGACTCGCGGCGCCGCTTCGGAGTTCCGCGTCACCGCACGCTGGTCCACGGCTTGGAGAGCAGCATGGCGCAGTTGATCAGGCCCACCAGCGAATAGGTCTGCGGGTAGTTGCCCCAAAGCTCGTCGCCGTCGAAGGAGATGTCCTCCGAGAGCAGGCCCGCGGCGGTGCGCCGGCCCAGCATCTCCTCGAAGAGGGTCCGCGCCTCGTCCGAGCGGCCGGACAGGTGCAGCGCCTCGATCAGCCAGAAGGTGCAGAAGTTGAAGGCGGTCATGGGCATGCCGAAGTCGTCGGGGACCGCGTAACGCAGCATGAAGGTGCCGCGGCGCAGGCCCTCCTCCACCGCGTGCATGGTGGCCTGCATGCGCGGGTGCGTCGGCGAGCAGAAGCGGACGTCGACCAGCTGCAGCAGGCTCGCGTCCAGGCCGTCGCCCTCGAAGGTCGCGGCGTAGCGGCCGAGCTCCTTGTTCCAGCCGCGGTGCTCGATGGTGTGGCGCACCGTATGCGCCTTCTCGTTCCAGTAGGCGGCGCGGTCCGCCAGCCCGAGCTTGGCCGCCGCGTTGCCCAGCCGGTCGCAGGCCGCCCAGCACATCACCGAGGAATAGGTGTGCACCGCCTCGCGGCCGCGGAACTCCCAGAGGCTGGCGTCGGGCTTGTCGTGCAGTTCGAAGGCCCGCTCGCCGATCGGCTCGAGCGCGCGGAAATCATCCTCGGTGGCCGGCCGGAACAGGCGCTCGTCGAAGAAGGCCTGGACGGTGGAGAGCACGATCTGGCCGTAGACGTCGTGCTGAAGGTGCTCGTGCGCCTGGTTGCCGATGCGGACCGGTCCCATGCCGCGGTAGCCGGGTAGCGCGGGCGCGATCCACTCCGTCAGCACCGGCTCCAGCCCGACCCCATAGACCGGCTGGACGTGACCGGCCTTGCTGCGGTCGACCACCACGGTGGGCGCCAGGCCGCGCGGACCGGGGAGCGGCGGGGCGTCGCCGCCGGCCGCGACCGCGGCGACGGCGCCGTAGACCGGCTGCTGCAGGCCCTTGGCGGCCTGGTCGACAAGGTTGCGCAGGTAGGAGAGATAGTTCTCCAGCATGTCCGCCGCGCCGAGCCGGTTCAGCGCCTGGACCACATAGTAGGCGTCCCTGAGCCAGCAGTAGCGGTAGTCCCAGTTGCGCGCCTTGCCGCTCTCGTCGGCGTGCTCGGGGATGGAGGTGGTGAGCGCCGCGACGATCGCGCCGGTCTCCTCGTAGGCGCAGAGCTTCAGGGTGATGGCCGCGCGGATCACCGCCTCCTGCCACTCCAGCGGCACCGAAAGCGTCCGGACCCAGCTCTTCCAGTCGTTGATCGTCTCCTTGAGCATGCGCTCGGCGGTCATCGCCACGTCGCCGTCGAAGCTCTCGTCGGGCCCCAGGAACATCGCCACCGACTCCTCCAGCCGGAAGGTGCGCTCGGCCTGGATGTGGCTGACCGGAGCGTCGGTGGTCAGCCGCAGCGTCGCCTCGCGGCCGATGTAGCGGATGTGGTTGGAGCCGACCGTCTGGGCCGTGGGCCGCGCGCCATAGTCGTCGGTGGGGCGCAGCCGCACGGTGACCCTGGCCGCGCCGACCAGCGGCTTGATGATGCGGATGAAGGCCAGCGGCCGGTAGGTGCGGCCGAACTGGCGATAGCGCGGGCAAAAATCCGTGATCTGCACGGTCGCGCCGGTGCGGGTGGTGATCAGGGTGCGCAGGACCGGGGTGTTGCGGACGTACTGCTGCTCGGTGCGGACGGCGTCCTCCACGATCACGTCCCACAGGCCCTGGGCGTCCTCGCCCGCCGGATCGCGCCCGCCCAGCAGGGCGGAGAAGAAGGGGTCGCCGTCCACCCGCGGCACGCAGGCCCAGACGTAGCGGCCCTCGCGGTCGATCAGGGCGCTGGCGGTGCAATTGCCGATCGGAAAAAGGTCGAGCGTCTGCTTCAAGGACGGGCTTCCCGTTCGTTCGATAGGGATCATGTCGCGCGGCCCCCGCCTTTCGGCTTCACGCCCCCGTTAACGTCTCTTGCTATGCTTGGCTCCGAAGCTATGCGAGACGCTTCGGCGTCCCAAGACCCGCCAGCAACCTGTGAACGACGAGAAGCCGGATGATCCGCGCCCGACGCGCCCGCATTGTCGCCACCCTCGGCCCCGCCAGCGCGACGCTCGAGAAGATTCGCGAGCTCGCCATCGCCGGAGCCGACGTGTTCCGCGTCAACTTCAGCCACGGCTCGCACGAGGACCACGCCAGGACCATCCAGGCTGTCCGCGAGGCCGAGGCGGCGGTCGACCGGCCGCTGGCCGTGCTGGCCGACCTGCAGGGCCCCAAGCTGCGCCTGGGCGAGTTCGACGGCGGCCGCGCCGAGCTGCACGCCGGCCAGCCCTTCCGCCTCGACCTGCGGCGCGACCTGGGCGACACCACCCGCGTGGGCGTGCCGCACCCGGAAGTGTTCGCCGCCCTGCGTGAAGGCTCGCTGATCCTGCTGGACGACGGCAAGGTCAGGCTGCGGGTCACCGCCCACGGCCCCGACTTCGTCGAGACCATCGTCGAGGCGGGCGACAAGCTCTCCGACCACAAGGGGCTGAACCTTCCCGGCAACGCCATCCCGATCCCGGCGCTGACCGACAAGGACCGCAAGGACCTGGCCTTCGCGCTCAACCAGGGCGTCGACTGGGTGGCGCTGTCGTTCGTGCAGCGCGCCGCCGACATGGCGGAGCTGCGCCAACTGGTGCAAGGCCGCGCCGCCGTGCTCGCCAAGATCGAGAAGCCCGCGGCGCTGGACGTGCTGGACGAGATCCTCGACCTCTCGGAAGCGGTGATGGTGGCCCGCGGCGACCTCGGCGTCGAGCTCAACGCCGAGGACGTGCCGGTGGTGCAGAAGCGGCTGATCCGCGAGGCCCGCGCCCGGGGCATCCCGATCATCGTCGCCACCCAAATGCTGGAATCGATGATCACCTCGCCCACGCCCACCCGCGCCGAGGCCTCCGACGTGGCGGGCGCGGTCTATGAGGGGGCCGACGCCCTGATGCTCTCGGCGGAGACCGCGGCGGGGCAGTACCCGCTGGAGGCGGTCTCGATCATGGACCGCATCATCGCCCGGGTGGAGAAAGATCCGCGCTGGCCCGAGCTGATGGCCGCCGAACACGACGTGGAGGACGCCGACGCCCTGGTCGCCGCCGCCACCCACGCCGCCGAGATCGCCCACACCGCCTGCGTGGCGGCCTTCACCGCCACCGGCCAGACGGCGCTGCGCCTGGCGCGCGAGCGGCCGCTGACGCCGACCCTGGCGCTCACCCCCAACCTCTCCACGGCGCGCCGGCTGGCGCTCGCCTGGGGGGTCGAGCCGCGCGTGGTGGACGACATCCGCGACCCCGAGGACATGCCGAAAGTCGCCGGCGAGATGGCGCTGCGTATCGGCCTGGCCAAGGCCGGCGACCGGGTGATGATCCTGGCCGGCCTGCCCATGGGCTCGCCGGGCGCCGCCAACCTCCTGCGCCTGACCCACGCGCCGCGCCGGTAGGCGGCGCTTAAGCGCCATTGCCCCGGAACCGCCGCCCGCCCTCGGAGACCCTGACCGCACCGCCTTCGCGCTCGAAGCGCAGCGTCAGCCGGCGCTTGCCGACCTGCAGGTCCTCGACGACGAAGCGGTCGATGCCGATCGGAAGCCTGGGGTCCTCGACCTCGACCTGCGCGCCCTTCACCGTCAGCCCCAGGCAGGCCTGCAGCAGCATGAACACCGAGCCGGCCGCCCAGGCCTGCGGCAGGCAGGCCACAGGATAGGGCACCGGCGGCTCGCCGGCGGCGCGCGGGAAGCCGCAGAACAGCTCCGGCAGCCGCATCTCCAGCTCGGCGGCGGTCTCGAACAGCACGGAAGTGAGCCGCGCCACGCCCTCCCGCTCGCCGTAGCGCGAGAGCCCCATGGCGCAGAGCGCCGTGTCGTGCGGCCAGACCGAGCCGTTGTGGTAGGACATCGGGTTGTAGCGCACCTGGCCGGTGGCCAGCGTCCGCACGCCCCAGCCGGAGGCGAAGTCCGGCGACAGCAGCGCCTCGCCGACCCGCCGGGCGCGCTCGGGGCTCGGCAGGCCGCAGAACAGCAGGTGGCCCGGGTTCGAGGCCTTGATCCGGCAAAGCTCGCCGTCGCCGTCGAGGGCGATGCCGTAGAAGCCGTGCTCCTCCATCCAGAACAGCCGCTCGACCGCGTGGCGCAGCCGCTCGGCGCGGTGGGTCCAGTCCTCGGCGGCGCGCGGGTCGCCCCGCTCGGACGCGAACGTCGCCATGGCGCGGTAGCAGGCGTAGGCGTAGCCCTGCACCTCGACCAGCGCGATCGGCCCCCTGGGCGTACGGCCGTCGGCGTGGAAGACGCTGTCGCCGGAATCCTTCCAGCCCTGGTTGGAGAGCCCGCTCTCGGCGGCCCGCGCATAGTCGAGCAGGCCGTTCGGATTGGCGTCGCAGCGGCGGGAGACCCAGGCCGCGGCCCGCTCCAGCGCCGGCCAGAGACGATCGATGGTGGTCCGGTCGCCGGTCCGCTCGGCATAGGCCCCGGCCAGCGCCACGAACAGCGGGGTGGTGTCGACCCCGCCGTAGTAGCGGCCGAAGGGCACTTCGCCGAGCGCGGCCATCTCGCCACGGCGGGTCTCGTGCATGATCTTGCCGGGCTGGCAGTCGCGGAAGGCTGAGACCTCCTCGGCCTGGTGGGTGGCGAGATAGGTCAGGACCCCGTGCGCCAGGGAGGGCTCGAACCAGAGGATCTGCCAGGCGGTGATGATCCCGTCGCGGCCGAAGGCGGTCGAGAACCAGGGAATGCCGGCGTAGGGGTAGGGGCCGGTCTCCATCGGCGTGGTGAGCAGCGCGATGTCCGCCCGGCTCTTGGCGATCCAGCCGTTGAACAGCCGCCCGCTGGAGATCAGCCGCGCGCCCTTGCGCCGCCGGGCGCGCATGGCGAACCGCGCCCGGGCCGCCGCCCCGCGGAAGCGCTCGCGGGAGGGGGGCACGGCCTCCTGCACGCCGATCTCGACGAAGAGCTCGAGCCGGCCCTCCGGCTGCAGGGCGAACAGGAACTCCGCGCACATCCCCGAGATCTTCGCCGGCGGATCGGAGAAGGCGATGACGCTGGTCCGCTCCACCCCGTCCAGGCCCGTGTAGCTGAAGCGGATGCAGCGGCCGTCCGCCTCGGGCGCATGGCGCGTGCCGCGGCGGCCCCGCCGGGCGCCGCGCACCTCGAACATGTCGCGGAAGTCGGCGTCGAACTCGAAGGTCAGGGGAGCCAGGATCGCGGCGCTGGAGTAGTTGACGATGCCCACTCGCTCGTAGAGCCGCTCGGCCCAGAGGAAGCGCTTGCGCTCGATGTGCAGCACGCCGGGCGGCCCCAGCGGCCCACCCGGGGCCGGCATGGACTTGTTCAGGGTGTGCGAGGTGAAGACGACGTTGTCCTGGCTGATCGCGCCGGACAGCAGCGTCGGCGGCGTCGTCCCCAGCAGCATCCGGTAGTGCGACAGGATGCGGGTGTCGTCGTGGAACAGGCCGTCGGCGCCGCCCAGGATGTCGCCCAGCGCATCGGCGACCAGGAAGGTGTCGCGGTCCTTCAGGGCGAACAGCCGCGAGGGAGTCCGCGGCTCCTCGATCTCCCCCCATTCGATGGGGGCGTCGAGCTGCGGGGCGAGGTCGTCCAGGCTCACGCCGGTTCCGGCTGGGCGGCGAGCCGCTTGCGCCGGCCGGCGCGGGCGTAGAGGTCGAGGTAGCGCCGGGCCATGGCGGTGGCGGAGAACCGCTCCTCGAAGCGCCGCCGCACCGCCGCCCGGTCGAGGCCGTGCGCGGCCTGCGCCGCGGCCATCGCCTCCTCCTCGCTGCTGACGATGAAGCCGGTGACCCCCGGCTCGACCACTTCGCGCACCGAGCCGCAGTCGAAGGCGATCACGGGCGTGCCGCAGGCCATGGCCTCGATCATCACCAGGCCGAACGGCTCGGGCCAGTCGATCGGGAACAGCAGGGCGTCCGCCCCGCCCAGGAAGGCCGACTTCCGCCCGTCGCCGATCTCGCCGATGAACTCGACCAGCGGATGGTGCAGCAGGGGCTCGATCTTCTCCTCGAAATAGGCCTGGTCGACGCGGTCCACCTTGGCGGCGATGCGCAGGCGCCGCCCGAGCCGGGTGGCGATGGAGATCGCCCGGTCCGGCCGCTTCTCCGGCGAGATGCGGCCGAGGAAGGCGAGATAGCCCTGGCCCCTGGGGCTGAAGTCGAAGAGCCCGCTCGAGACTCCGTGGTGCACGGTGCCCGCCCAGTTGGCGAAGGCCAGGGGCCGTCGCTGGTCGGTGCTGATGGAGACCAGCGGGAACTGGCTCCAGGCGCGGTAGACCTGCGGCAGGTCGGTCAGGTCGAGCCGCCCGTGCAGGGTGGTGAGCGTGCGCTCCGGCATGTCCTGGAAGAAGGGGAAGTGGATCATGTCGGTGTGGAAGTGCAGCACGTCGAAGTCGGCGGCCCGCGCCCGCACCGTGGCCAGCTGGCTCATGTGGGCGGCCAGGTCCGACTTCAACGGCGCGGGATCCAGCCGGATCGCCTGGTCGCGCACGGCGACCAGCCTGGCCTTGGTCTGTGCCTCAGCGCTGGCGAACAGCGTGACTTCGTGGCCGAGCTCGACCAGGGCGTCGCAGAGATGCGCCACCACGCGCTCGGTGCCGCCGTACAGGCGGGGCGGAACGGCTTCGTAAAGCGGAGAGACTTGAGCGATCCTCATCGGCGACCCGCGCACCGGCGCCGCGCCCGCGAGTGCGCAGCCGACCTGAGATGCCCTGACAAGAACGCTGGGTGCTAACCTGTTGTGTGACATCGCGGCGGTCAATGGGTAAGCCGGGCGGCGCAACGCGAAGCCTGTGGGTTTTGGAGCCAATGCTCGAAATTTTCCCAAGCCAGACAGCGCTCGCCGCCGCCGCCGCCCACGGCATCGCGGCCCAGCTGTCGCATGGGCTCGCCACCCACGGCCGCGCCGGCCTGGTGGCGACCGGCGGGCGCTCGCCGGGCCCGGTCTACGATCGGCTGCGCGCGGCGGCGCTGGACTGGGCGCGGGTGGTGGTGACGCTGTCGGACGAGCGCTGCGTGGGCGAGGACGACCCCGCCTCGAACGCGCGGCTGGTGCGCCAGCGGCTGATGACCGGCGAGGGGCGCAAGGCGCACCTCCTGCCGCTGTGGCCGGAGCCGGACCCTGCGGCGCTGCGCGCGCTGCTGCCGTTCGACGCGGTGATGCTGGGGATGGGCGAGGACGGCCACGTGGCCTCGCTGATCCCGGGCGATCCCGGGCTCGCCGCCGCCATGGACCCCGGTTCGCCCAATCTGACCGCCCGCGTGCCGGCGGGCCTGGGCTCGCCGCCGCTTGCGCGGGTCAGCCTGACCCTTTCGGCGCTGCTTTCGGCCCACGCCATCTTCCTCTTGATCGCCGGTGAGGCTAAGCGCGAGGTGATCGCGCGCGCCGAGGGCGGGGCCGACCTGCCGGTTCGGGCGCTAATCGCCCAGGCGCGCGTTCCGCTGAGGATCCTGTGGTCCCCGGCGCACGAGGGTTAGCGAATGCATCCGGTCACGGCGGAAGTCACTGAGCGCATCGGCGAGCGAAGCCGCGAGAGCCGCGCGGCCTACCTCGAGCGCATGGAGGCCGCCCGGCACGCCGGCCCGGGCCGGGCCAAGCTCTCCTGCGCCAACTGGGCCCACGCCTTCGCCGCCGAGGCCGACGGCGACAAGACCCGGATGCGCGATCCCACGGCCCCCAACGTCGCCATCGTTTCGGCCTACAACGATATGCTCTCGGCCCATCAGCCGCTGGAGCGCTTCCCGGCGATCATCAAGCGCGCGGCGCACGAGGTGGGGGCGACGGCCCAGTACGCCGGCGGCGTGCCGGCCATGTGCGACGGGGTGACCCAGGGGCGGCCGGGCATGGAGCTCTCGCTGTTCAGCCGCGACGTGATCGCCATGTCGACCGCGGTGGCCCTGACCCATGACGCCTTCGATGCGGCGCTGATGCTGGGCATCTGCGACAAGATCGTCCCCGGCCTGACCATCGGCGCCCTTTCCTTCGGGCACCTGCCGGTGATCTTCGTCCCCGGCGGGCCGATGACCTCGGGGATCTCGAACGGCGAGAAGGCGCGGGTGCGCGCGCTCTACGCCCAGGGCAAGGCGACCCGCGAGGAGCTGCTGGACTCCGAGATGAAGTCCTACCACGGGCCGGGCACCTGCACCTTCTACGGCACCGCCAACTCCAACCAGATGATGATGGAGATGATGGGCCTGCACCTGCCGGGCTCGGCCTTCGTCAGCCCCAACACGCCGCTGCGCGACGCCCTGGTGGCGGCGGCGCCGAAGCGGGCGGTTGAAATCCGCGACGGCTCCAACGACTACACGCCCATGTCGGCGGTGGTGGACGCGAAAAGCATCGTCAACGCATTGGCAGGTTTGCTGGCCACCGGCGGCTCCACCAACCACACCCTGCACCTGATCGCCATGGCCCGGGCCGCCGGCGTGCGGATCACCTGGGAGGACTTCGACGACCTGTCGCGGGTGACGCCGCTGATCGCCAAGGTCTATCCCAACGGCACCGAGGACGTGAACGCCTTCCATGCGGCCGGCGGCATGGCCTTCGTGGTGCGCCAGCTGCTGGACGCCGGCCTGGCGCACGACGACGTGCGCACGGTGGCGGGCCCCAGCCTGCGGCGCTACCAGCGCGAGCCGTTCCTGGATGACGGCAAGCTGGTGTGGCGCGAGGGGACGGCGGTGAGCCTGAACCCCGACATCCTGCGGCCGGTGGACGATCCCTTCCAGCCGGAGGGCGGCCTGCGGCTGCTGAACGGCCCGCTGGGCCGGGCGGTGATGAAGACCTCGGCGGTGAAGCCGGAACACCTGGCGATCGAGGCGCCGGCCCTGGTGTTCGAAAGCCAGGAGGCGTTGCAGGAGGCCTACAAGCGCGGCGAGCTGCACCGGGACTTCGTGGCGGTGGTGCGTTTCCAGGGCCCGCAGGCCAACGGCATGCCGGAACTGCACAACCTGACCCCCCCGCTGGGGGTGCTGCTGGACAAGGGGTTCAAGATCGCCCTGGTCACCGACGGGCGGATGTCCGGCGCCTCCGGCAAGGTGCCGGCCGCCATCCATGTGACGCCGGAAGCCGCCGATGGCGGGCCGCTGGCCTATGTGCGCGACGGCGACATCATCCGCGTCGACGCCCACGCGGGCCTGCTGGAGATCAAGGTGCCGGCGGAGGAATTGAACAGCCGGCCGGCGGCCAAGGCGCCGCGATCGGCGGGGGGCTATGGCCGGGAGCTGTTCGGCGCCATGAGACGCGCCGCGGGGCCGGCCGACGCCGGCGCCTGCACCCTGTTCGAGGACGCTGCGTGAAGACCCAATATATCGGACTGGTGGGCGACGTGGGCGGCACCAACGCCCGGTTCGCCCTGATCGACACCGAGGGCCATGTGCGCAACCCCCGGACCTTCCCGGCCAGGGAATACGGGTCGCTGACCGAGGTGATCGAGCACTACCTGAACACCACCGCCGGGCGCATGCGGCCGCCGCGGGCGGTGATCGCCCTGGCTGGCCCCGTGCTGGACGGCGAGATCGAGTTCACCAACCTCAACTGGCAGGTCTCCGAGGGGGACCTGCTGGCGCATTTCGGGTTCGAGGCGGTGAAGCTGCTGAACGACTTCGTGGCCCAGGCGTTGGCCTG
>JAQGIJ010000459.1 GCA_028291285.1 Phenylobacterium sp.
CGCTGGCGGGTCCCTTCGACTTCATCTTCATCGACGCCGACAAGGCGAGCTACCCGGCCTATTTCGAGTGGTCGCTGAGGCTGTCGCGCCCCGGCTCGGTGATCGTCGTCGACAACGTGGTGCGCGCCGGCCGCGTGCTCCACCCGCAGGGCGACCCCAACGCCGACGGCGTGCGCCGGATGAACGCCCTGATCGCCGCCGAGCCGCGGGTCACCGCCACCGCGGTGCAGACCGTCGGCTCCAAGGGCTGGGACGGCTTCTGCCTGATCCGGGTGTCCTGATCTAGCTAGAGCATCGCCGGGATCACCCGGTCCGGCGGGCGGTGGCCGTCCATCCAGGTGCGGATGTTGATGATCACCTTTTCGCCCATGTCGATCCGCGCCTCGATGGTGGCCGAGCCCATGTGCGGCAGGAGCACGGCGTTCGGCAGCTTCAGCAGCTTCGGATTGATCGCCGGCTCGAACTCGAACACGTCCAGGCCCACGCCGGCGACGGCGCCCTTGGCCAGCAGGTCCGCCAGCGCATTCTCGTCGATGATCTCGCCGCGGGCGGTGTTCACCACGATGGCGTGCGGCTGCAGCAGCTTGAGCCGCCGGGCCGAGAGCAGATGGTAGGTGGCGGGCGTATGCGGCGAGTGGACCGAGATGATGTCCATCCTGGCCAGCATCTGGTCGAGGCTCTCCCAGTAGGTGGCCTCCAGCTCCTCGGCGATGCGCAGGCTGACCGGCTTGCGGTTGTGATAGTGGATTTGCAGGCCGAAGGCCTTGGCGCGCCGGGCCACCGCCTGGCCGATCCGGCCCATGCCGATGATGCCCAGCCGCTTGCCGGTGATCCGCCGGCCGAGCATCCAGGTCGGCGCCCAGCCCTGGAAGCCGCCGCCCTGCGCCAGGTTGGCGCCCTCCACGAGCCGGCGGGCCACGGCCATGATCAGCGCCATGGTCAGGTCCGCGGTGTCCTCCGTCAGCACGCCCGGCGTGTTGGTCACCGTGATCCCCCGCTCGGTGGCGGCGATCACGTCGATGTGGTCCACGCCGGCGCCGAAGTTGGCGATCAGCTTGAGCTGCGGCCCGGCCTTGGCGATGAGCTCGCCGTCGATCCGGTCGGTGATGGTGGGCGCGAGCACATCGGCGCGGGTCACCGCCTGCTCCAGCTCGGCGCGCGTCATGGGCGCGTCGGTGAGATTGAGCTCGGTGTCGAACAGCTCGCGCATCCGGGTCTCCACCGGGTCCGGCAGTTTGCGCGTGACGATGACTTTCGGCTTGCGGGCTGCCATGGGCGATCTGAATAAGGGGCGATCTGAAAAGGGGACCTCAAGGGGCGCCGGCGTCGCCGGCGCTGTCGAGCTCTTCGAGAACCTCTAGCAAAGCGGCCCGGGGCGGCCAAGGCGAGGCGGAGCGGATGGAGCAAGGTAAGCGGGCGCAGCTCGCGGCGGCGGCGCTCGGGCTGGCGACTGCCCTGACGATGGGCGCGCACGCCGCAGCCCCCGCGGGCGCCCCGGTCGGCGCCGACCGGCCGACGCCCTCGGGCCTGCCGGTGCCGCGCTACGTTTCGCTGAAGTTCGACAAGGTCAACGCCCGCGCGGGGCCGGGCGACGACCACCGGCTCCTGTGGGTCTACCGGGTGCGCGGGCTGCCGGTCCAGGTGGTGGCTGAGACCGCGGAGTGGCGGCGCGTCTGCGATCCCGACGGCGAGCTCGCCTGGGTGCACAAGCGCACCACCGACGGCCGGCGCATGACCATCAACATGAGCCTGACGCCCGCGCCCTTGCGCCGCAGGCCGAAGGACGCCTCCCGCGCGGCCGCCTATCTGAAGCCGCGCGCCATGGCCGCGCTGGTGCGCTGCGAAAAGGACTGGTGCCGGGTGCGTGCCGACGAGGCCACCGGCTGGGTCCATTCGGGCGAGCTCTGGGGCACGTCCGAGGCCGTTCAGTGCCGGCCGGGGCAAACCCAGACCAGCCTCGGGCGTTGAGCCCCTCGTCCGGCTCGTGATAGGGCCTGACGCTCTTTTTCTCGAGGCCGCCTCACATGAGCACTGCCACCGCCGTCGCGCCGACCCGTCCTTCGAGCTTCAACAAGGAGGACCTGCTGACCTGCGCCCGCGGCGACATGTTCGGTCCGGGCAACGCCCAGCTGCCGGCGCCGCCGATGCTGATGTTCGACCGCATCGTGCGGGTCACCGCCGACGGCGGGGCCCACGGCAGAGGCTATCTCGAGGCCGAGCTCGACATCAGCGAAGACCTCTGGTTCTTCGCCTGCCACTTCATCGGCGATCCCGTCATGCCAGGCTGCCTGGGCCTGGACGCCATGTGGCAGCTGGTGGGATTCTTCCTCGGCTGGTCCGGCGCGCCGGGCCGCGGCCGGGCGTTGGGCGTCGGCGAGGTGAAGTTCACCGGCCAGGTCACGCCGACGGTCAAGAAGCTAGTCTACAAGATAGACCTGAAGCGTGTGATCATGCGCAAGCTCGTCATGGGCGTGGGCGACGGGCTACTCGAGGCGGACGGCAAACCCATCTACGAAGCGAAGGACTTGCGGGTGGGGCTGTTCGCCGCCCAGGACCTGACCTGAGCTGTCGACCACAGGGACGGAGGAAGACCTGATGCGCCGTGTGGCCGTCACCGGAATGGGCATCGTGTCGTCCATCGGCGCCAACGCCGACGAGGTGCTGTCCTCCCTGCGTGAGGCCAGGAGCGGCGTCACCGCCGCGCCGGAGTACGCCGAGCTCGGCTTCCGCTGCCAGGTGCACGCCGCCCCGCAGATCGACTGGGAGGCCATGGTCGACCGGCGCGCGGCCCGCTTCCTGGCCCAGGGGACCGCCTATGGCCACATCGCCATGGAGCAGGCGATCGCCGATGCGGGCCTGGAGGTTGGCGAGGTCAGCCACGAGCGCACCGGCCTGATCGTCGGCTCCGGCGGGCCCTCCACCCGCACCATCGTCGAGGCGGCGGAGACGGCGCGGACCCGCGGGCCCAAGCGCATCGGCCCCTTCGCCGTGCCCAAGGCGATGAGCTCGGGGCCGTCGGCGACGCTGGCCACCTGGTTCAAGATCCGCGGCCTCAACTTCTCCATCTCCTCGGCCTGCGCGACCTCGACCCACTGCATCGGCGTCGGCTTCGAGCAGATCGCCATGGGCAAGCAGGACGTGGTCTTCGCCGGCGGCGTGGAGGAGCTCGACTGGACGCTCTCGGTGATGTTCGACGCCATGGGCGCCATGAGCACCGGCTTCAACGACCGGCCCGCGGTCGCCAGCCGCGCCTACGACAGGGACCGCGACGGCTTCGTCATCGCCGGCGGCGCGGGCGTCGTGGTGCTGGAGGAGCTGGAGCGGGCGAAGGCCCGCGGCGCGAAAATCTACGGCGAGATCGTCGGCTACTGCGCCAACTCGGACGGCTTCGACATGGTGGCGCCCTCCGGCGAGGGCGCGGCGCGCTGCATGACGATCGCCCTCGACCAGGCCGGCGGGCGCGCCGTCGACTACCTCAACCCGCACGGCACCTCGACCCCGGTGGGCGACCTCAAGGAGATGGAGGCGGTGCGCCAGGTGTTCGGCGAGAGGTCCCCGCTGATCTCCTCGACCAAGTCGCTGACCGGCCACAGCCTGGGGGCGGCGGGCGCGCAGGAGGCGATCTACAGCCTGCTGATGCTCAACCACGGCTTCGCCTGCGAGAGCGCGCACATCGAAAACCTCGACCTGGCCTTCGCCGACCTGCCGATCGTCCGTCAACGGATGGACCGCGAGCTGACCACGGTGATGTCCAACTCCTTCGGCTTCGGCGGCACCAACGGCTGCCTGGTGATGAGCCGGGCGTAGGCCCTGTCCATTCCGCGCCTCGACCTCCCGGCGAAGCGGGAGGTAGGAGCATCCGCGATAAACGGGATGACGGGGAAATGTTGCGGGGATGACAGCGAACGCCGGATCGTCCACAACCCGGCCGCAAGCACGACCAGGGAGTGGGACGCGTGGCCGACGACTATCAGATGCCCAAGGGCGAGCTGATGAAGGGCAAGCGGGGGGTGGTGACCGGCGTCGCCAACCACCAGTCGATCGCCTGGGGCATCGCCTCGCAGCTGGCCGCCCAGGGCGCGGAGATGGCCTTCCTGCACCTGCCCGGCATGGAGCGGCGCGTCCAGCCGCTGGCCGATAGCGCCGGCGTCAAGGTCCTGGCGCCCATGGACGTCACCGACGACGCCGCGATGGACCAGGCCTTCGCCGCGGTGAAGGACGCCTTCGGGACCATCGACTTCTTCGTCCACGCCATCGCCTTCGCCAACAAGGACGAGCTGAAGGGCTCGTTCGTGGAGAACACCACCCGCGAGGGCTTCCTGCGGGCGATGAACATCTCCGCCTTCAGCTTCGTGGACTGCGCCCGGCGCGCGGCCGAGCTGATGCCCGACGGCGGGGCGATCGTCACCCTCACCTACATGGGCTCGGAGCGGGCGATCCCGAACTACAACACCATGGGGGTGGCCAAGGCGGCGCTGGAGAGCGCCACCCGCTACGCCGCCCGCGACCTGGGGCCGAAAGGGATCCGGGTCAACGCCATCTCCCCGGGGGCCATGCGCACCCTGTCGCTCGCCGGCATCCAGGGCGGGCGCGGCATGCTGGCCAAGGGCCGCTCGCTCTCGGCGATGAAGGAGGACACCTCCATGGAGGGCGTCGCCGGCTGCGCGCTCTGGCTGCTCTCCGACCTCGGCAAGTCCACCACCGGCGAGGTGATCCACGTCGACGCCGGCTTCCACATCATGGGCTTCTCGGACGACGAGGCCGGCGAGGGCTGATAGGCTCGCCGCGATGACCGACACCTTCGACGCCCCTCCTTTCGACGGGGACGTGATCATCGCCGGCGCCGGCATGGCCGGGGCGACCCTGGCGCTGGCGCTGAAGCAGGCGGGGCTCGAGCCTTTGCTGATCGATCCGGTGGCGTTCGAGGCCCAGCTGGCGCCGACCTTCGATGGGCGGTCCTCGGCGATCGCCTACGCCGCCTTCCGCCAGTGGCGGGCGCTGGGCCTGGCGCCCGCCCTGGAGCCGCACGCCGAGCGAATCGCCCAGATCCTGGTCACCGACGGCCGCGCGCCTGGTCCGGCGGCGGGCAAGCCCGGCCCCTTCTTCCTGCGCTTCGACGCCGCCGAGATCGCCGACCGCTCGGAGGGCGAACCGCTGGGCTACATGCTGGAGAACCGCCGCATCCGCGCGGGCCTGGCCGAGGCGGTGCAAGCGGCGGGCGTCCGGGTCCTGGCCCCGGCGCGCGTGGCCCAGGCGAGCTTCGAGGCGCGGTCCGCGAGCGTCACCCTGGCCGACGGCCGGACCTTCCGCGCGCCGCTGGTGGTGGGCGCGGAGGGCCGCGGCTCGGTGATCCGCGAGGCGGCCGGCATCGGCGCGCAAGGCTGGACCTACCGCCAGACGGGCGTGGTGGCGACGGTGAGGCTCGCGCGCCCGCACGGCGGCGTCGCCCATGAGTTCTTCCTGCCGTCGGGGCCCTTCGCCATCCTGCCGCTCACCGACCAGCGCGCCAGCCTGGTGTGGACCGAAAGCGACCGCCGCGCCGCCGCGCTGAAGGCCGCCCGGCCCGAGGTCTTCCACGCCCACCTGCAGCGCCGGATCGGCGAGCACCTGGGCGAAGCGAGCGTCGAGGGCCCGGTGTTCACCTATCCGCTGGCCCTGCAGCTGGCCGAGCGACTGGCGGGCCCGCGCGCCGCCCTGCTGGGGGACGCGGCCCACGCCGTCCATCCGATCGCCGGCCAGGGGCTGAACCTGGGCCTGAAGGGCGCCGCGGCGCTGGCCCAGACCATCGTCGACGCCGCCCGGCTGGGCGAGGACATCGGCTCGGAGGTCGTGCTCGAGCGCTACGCCGCCTGGCGGCGCTTCGACACCGTCACCCTCTCGGCCGGCATGGACGCCTTCGTGCGGCTGTTCTCCAACGACAACCCGCTGCTCCGCCTCGCCCGTGGGGCCGGCATGGCGGCGGTCAACCGCATCGGCCCGGCGCGGCGGTTCTTCATGCACGAGGCCGGCGGCGCGGTCGGCGACCTGCCCCGGCTGCTCAAGGGCGAGACGCTCTAACCGCCGCCTGCCAGGGCGAAGGTCCTACTCTCCCTCGGCCAGCTCGCGGGCCTCCTCGGGCAGCATGATCGGCACCCCGTCGCGGATCGGATAGGCGAGCTTGGCGCCGCGGCTGATCAGCTCGCCCTTGGCGCGGTCGAACTCCAGCGGCCCGTGGGTCACCGGGCAGACCAGGACCTCCAGCAGCCGCGGGTCGACGTCGACGGCGGCGGTGTCGGAAAACGGAGGGTCGGAGACCGCCGGGTCGGAGAGTGGGGCCTCGGGGGCGCGGGGATCGCTCATGGCCCAGAGCCTCTACTGCACCGAGCGCCTCTCGTCATCGCCGTCCTCGGCGGAGTCGATCTCCAACAGCACCGTCAGCACATCGAAGCGGCCGGCGAGGTCGGGCGCCTGCAGCAGCGCCTGTTTCTCTACGGGCGCGAACGGCAGGCCCATCGCGAGGCTGTTCACCAGGGCCTCCAGCGGCGCGGTGCTCGCCGTCTCCCAGTCGATGTCCAGCTCGCGGCGGTTCAGATAGCGCTTCAGCGCCCGGGCGAAACGGTCGCGCGCGTCGGTCGGCGCGGCGGCCTTCTCGTCCTCGGACAGATCGCCCTCGAAGGGGGCGTAGCTGGCCCGCACCTGCCGGTAGGGCATGCGCATGGCGAGCTCGTCGCCGGTCTCGAAGCGGCAGAGGCCGGTGAGCGTGATCAGGTAGCGGCCGTCAGAGGTCTCGGCGAAGCTGGTGATGCGGCCGGCGCAGCCCACCGCGGCGAGCCCCGGGCGGGCGCGATCGCCGCCAGGCTTGGTCTGGATCATGCCGATGATCCGGTCGCCGCCCATGACGTCGTCGATCATGTTCAGGTAGCGGGGCTCGAAAATCTGCAGCGGCAGCTCGCCGCCGGGCAGCAGCAGCGCCCCGTCGAGGGGAAAGATCGGGATCACCTGCGGCAGGTCCGCCGCGCGCCGGTAGCCGGGCATGGCGATCTCCCGCACTAGCTGAACAGGATGGCGGAGAGGCGGCGGCGACCGTGCTTGGCGACCTCGGACAGCGGGCCCGCCGCGTCGAAGACGGTGAGCAGCTGCTTGCGCGCGGCCTGGTCGTTCCAGTCGCGGTCGGCCTCGATGATCGCCAGGAGCTGGTCCACCGCGGCCTCCAGCCGGCCATGGCCGGCCAGCGCCTTGGCCAGCTCGAAGCGCGCCGCGTGGTCGGCCGGGTCCTTCGCCAGCCGCTCCTCGAATTCGCGCACGTCGGCCGGCGCATCGGCGGCGAGCGCCAGGGCGGCGCGGACGCTGTCGAGATCCGGGTCCTTGGCGTCGGGACCGGCCATGTCGAGGATCTCGCGGGCGCGCTCGGCGTCGCCGCCGGCGAGGTAGACGCGGGCCAGCCCGCCCAGCGCCTTGAGGTTCTCCGGATCCTGCTGCAGCACCTCGGCGAAGGCCTGGGCCGCGCCGGCGAGGTCGCCGAGGTCGAGCGATTCCCGGCCGAGCGCGAGGACCTCGTCCAGGCCGCCGTCCGCGCCGTGCGCCTGGCTCGCCAGCCGGTCGACGAAAGCCTTCACCTGGCTGTCGGGCAGGGCGCCCATGAAGCCGTCCACCGGCCGGCCGTCGACGAAGGCGAAGACCGCCGGGATCGACTGCACCCTGAGCTGGCCGGCGAAGGAAGGGTTCTTGTCGATGTCGATCTTGACCAGCTTGACCGCGCCCTTGGCGGCGGCCACGGCGCGCTCCAGCGCCGGCCCCAGCTGGCGGCAGGGCCCGCACCAGGTGGCCCAGAAATCGACGATCACCGGCTGCTCGCGGGAGGCCTCGATCACGTCGGCCGCGAAGCTCGCGTCGGTCCCGTCCTTGATGATGTCGCCGGCCAGCTTGCCGGTGGTCTCGCCGATCAGGGTCATGGCTTCGCCCTCATAAATCTTCTGGCCCAAACGCTTTGCCGGCAACATGGTCCCACCTGGGCCGCGGTTCAACGCGCGCCGGCGCTTTCCGCCCGGCTCAGCGCCTGGAAGTCGACGATCAGCGGCTCGACGCCGAGCGCCGCCAGGAAGCGCCGCACGCCGGCCTGGTCGATGCTGGTGGTCGCGGTGTTGGTCAGCGGGTGGAAGTTGACCTGCGCCGCCTCGGCCAGCGCCCGGTCCAGCACGAAGCGCACCCGGTGCGCGGGGTCGTTGATCAGCGCAAACGCGGTGACCGAGCCCGGCGTCACCCCGAGCGCCTCCAGCATCAGCTCCGCGGGGCCGAACGACAGCCGCGCCGAGCCGATCACGGCGGGGAGCCGCTTCAGGTCGATCACGCTGCGGTCCTCCGCCGAGATCAGCCAGAGCTGGCCCTTGGCGTCCTTCAGGAACAGGTTCTTGGTATGGGCGCCGCCGATGCCCGCCTTGATCGCCTCGCCCTCGCCCACCCGGAACACCGCCTCGTGCTCGTGGGTGACCGACGCGATCCCGAGATCGGCGAGGAAGGCCAGGAGGTCGGCTTGGGTCTTCATGGCCAGGCTCATAGCCGATCTGGACGCGGACGCGAGCGGCGCCTAGAGGTTCGGGCGATCTTACCCTTCGCATCGAGAGCGACATGGAACTCGAGTGCTACCCCACCTCGGACCGGCCGCCGGAGCTGGTCGCCGGCCGGCCGCAGCGGGCCTGGATGGACCGCTTCGCCGAGCGCCATCCCTACCGCTGCCTGCCGCTCA
>JAQGIJ010000645.1 GCA_028291285.1 Phenylobacterium sp.
TCCAGAGCGGTCCGATGTGGGTGGGCATGTCCGGGTCCTCACGACAGAGCGCGCGGGCGACTATCTCTTCCGGACCAGTCGGCGCTGGAGAGGACCTGCCTCTCAAGACCACGGCGGCGCCCACGAGAACGCCGGCGCCCGCGGCGATCCCTGCCAGAGCGAGCGGCTGACGTTGCAGGCCCCTGAGCCCGAGGCCCCTGACGACGAGGCTCCTGACCACGAGGCCTCGGGCCCCACGCTGCGGGAGCCTGACGGCTCCCCCGCCGGCCCGAGCGCCGCCTTTTCGTCCGCGCCTGTCTTTCGGCGCGATCCGATCCGCACGGTTCCACAGCTGTCCGAGCCAACCGAGAGACCTTCGCTCCCGGCGTCCCAGCTCCACATCATGCGTCATGAATTCACCCCAGGTCCGAGCCGGAGTAACAGCGTTCCGAACAAGGCATTTCCTTGGCCCTTTCGGGCGGTGAGCAGGGTGCGCTGGGGAGACATGCTGCGACGTGGGCGCGCACGCGCCCTGGCGCGCTCAGCCGCCACCTGGCGCTAGGCGGCCGCCGCTCGGCCTCAGGCGAGGTGGTTCGCCAGGAAGCGGGCGCCGAGCTGGAGGCCCTTTTCGTCGACGCTGTGGCCAAGGCCCGGCGAGACGTGCGCCGCCACCTCGAAGCCCAGAGCCTCAAGCCGGGTCTTCGCCTGATGCATGGCTGTCACCGGCAGGACCTCGTCGGCGTCGCCGTGCACGAGCAGGATCGGCGGCTTCGTCGCCGCCTCTTCGCCCAGGGCGTCGGGATCAGCGAGCATCCCCGAATAGCCGACGATCCCAGCCAAGGGCTTTGCCCGACGCGGGCCGACATGCAACGCCATCATCGTCCCCTGGCTGAAACCCACCAAGACCAGCCGGTCCTCGGTCAGACCGTGCGCGGCGAGGTGGCTGTCGATGTAGGCGTTCAAGGCGGGCGCCGCGACGCGCACCCCAGCCGCCCGCGCCTCGGGCGAAAGGCTGGTCAGTGGCCACCACTGCCGGCCGCCCGGCGCGCCGGGGCACGCCTGCGGCGCATTCGGCGCCAGGAAGAGCGTGTCGGGCAGCGCCGCCCTCCAATAGGGAACCAGTCCGATCAGGTCGGCGCCATTGGAGCCGTAGCCATGCAGCAGGATCACCAGCGAGCGAGGCGCGGCGCCGGCGGCGGGGGCCGAGGCCGGGCCGTCGAGAAGGGTGGGTCCGGTCATGTGGCTGTCCTGCTGGACGCGGGCGAGGGGGTCAACTGCTCACGCACGTCTGGCGCGTCGGCGGCCTCTCAGCCTAGCCTTAGACCGAGACGCGCTGCGGCATCAGACAGCATTGCGACGAACCGTGGGTCGTTGCGGATCGGGTCGAGGTCCGGGTCGCGCAGGGTGTGGAGCAGCAGGCTCGGCGTGATCGTGGCGAAGACCGGCCGCAGAAGCTCAAGCGCGGCCTCGGTATCGTGCAGGCCCGCGCTCAGGCCGCAGGCGAAGTTGTAGCGCATGCGCACATTGTCAGGATCGATCAGCAGCCCACGCTCGACCAGCGCCCGCGCCTTCTCGGTCTCGCCAAGGCAGGCCAGCGCACCGACGCCGCAGCCGATGCTGCTCAGGCTGATGTAGTCCCGCGCGAGCACCTTTTCCGCGCGCGCCAGGACCTTTTGGGCCGCCCTTCGCATGCCCGCGACATCACCGAGGGTCCGGTAGCTGGAAAGCAGGAGGCCGGCCTCCGCCGCCCAGATCTCGCTCTCCGCGATCGCGCGCTCGAGATGCGGGATCGCCTCGTCGAAGCGACGCTGGACATAGAAGAACCGGCCGGCCACCGCGTGGGCCAGGGCGGAGTTCGGATCGAGCGCCAGGGCGACGTCCAGCTCCGCCTGCGCCTCTTCGAAGCGTTCATCACCTAGCAGAAAGCGCGCCTTAATCGCGTGCGGCTCAGCCTGGTCGGGATCGAGCGCCAGCGCCCGTTCGATGGCCTCGAGACCCCCCTCGCCGGCGACGGAATGGATGCAGAGCATCGCCGTCTGGGCGACGGCGATCAGCGCCCACGCCTGGGCGTAGTCGGGGTCGATGGCGACGGCGCGCCGGCACAGCCGCTCGATCGCCTCCAGCTGGCGCAGCTCGCCGGTCTCCGTCTCGTTGAGGTAGTAGCGGCGCGCGAGCAGGTAGAGCTCGTAGGCTTCGGGGTCGTGGGCGCCGCGCCGCTCGATCGCGACCTTCTCTTCCGGCAGCAGCCGCAAGCGAAGCGCCGCGACGATGGCCGCGGTGAGCTCGTCCTGCAGCGCGAAGATGTCGGACAGCGGACGATCGTAGCGCTCCGCCCACATATGCCCGCCGGTGACGCCGTCGATCAGCTGGGCGGTGACGCGGATCCGTCCGCCCGCCTTGCGCACGCTGCCCTCGAGCACGTGGGTGACCCCCAAGCGCTCCGCGAGCTCGGGAACCGCGACCGAGGCGTCGCGCAGCGAGAACGAGGTCGTGCGCGCCAGAACGGTCAGCGCCGAGACCTTGCTGAGGTCGGTGATGACGTCCTCCGTCATCCCGTCGCTGAAATAGCTCTGCTGCGGGTCGTCGCTGATGTTCAGGAACGGCAGGACGCAGACCGCAGGCTTGCGCGCCATGGGCTCCGGCGCGGCGGCCGCGCCGCCCTCTGCAATCAGCCGGTAGCCGACCTTGGTCACGGTCTCCAGGCGCAGGCCGTCGAAGCGTTCGATCAGCCGGCGAATGCGGCCGACGACCCGCTCGATCGCGTCCTCGCCGACCACCGCGCCGTTCCAGCACGACTGCAGCAGCTCGTCACGCGAGACGACGCCGCCGGCGGCCTTCAGCAAGGCGACGAGCACCTGCATGACGCGCGGCTCGACGATCTCGTCGCGGCCGTCGGCGTGCGCGATCCGGCGCAGTCTGGGCTCAACGCGCAGATCGCCGATCACCAGCGGTGGCTCGCTCGCAAGCTCGACGCGGCGGGCCTCGAGAATCCCGTCTGAGGGGCTCATGGCGATGACAGCTCCGAGGGCGCGCCCGGAGCATAGCGCGATCGCCGGGCGCCCTGAAGTCTCACTGCGCCGCCGCAACCGTCAGGCCGGCCGGAACGCCGTTGAGCGCGGCGAGCCTTGGGCTGTGCGCCGACGCCACCGTCCGGTCCACGGCGCCGCGCACGCAGGCGCGGATCAGCGCCTGGCGGCCGAGCTGACGCAGATCGGGCTCCTCACCGCACACCGCGCGCGCAGCGGCGCGGATCCGCTGCAGAGCGATGCCGGCGCCGGCATCACTGCGGAGGTCGAGGTCGGAGGTGCGGACCACCACCGAGGCCTGCTCAGGCGGCGGGGCGGCGACGGCGGCCGTGGCGCTGAGCGCCAGGGCTGTGGCGATGACGGACGTGACGTTGCGGAGCATGACTGGGCGGAGCATGACTGGGGTCCCTAGCGGCGCATCTGCGCGATGCGCCAAGGAAGCCACGCCGCCCGTCGCGACGGCAGGACCTCGAACCGATATTCGCCCGATGATCCCCCGATGTACGATCGAAGCCGCTTCGTTCTTGAGCGGTTCCCCGTAGGACCACCCCAGCTCCCAGCCGTCTGGGGTTTCAGGCGTCCAGGACCTTGCGCAGCGAGA
>JAQGIJ010000668.1 GCA_028291285.1 Phenylobacterium sp.
AAGACGTGGTCGGACCGCGCCATCACCGCGCGGGCCAGCGAGACGGGATTGCGGGTGCGGGTGACGCCGGCCACCGCGCCGGCTTCCAGCGTCCGGCCGTCCATCACCGCGGCGTCGAGCTCGATCCTGCCCTCGGCGGTGAAGGCCGCGCCGCGACCGGAGTTGAACAGCGGCTCGTCCTCCATCGTCCGCACGGCCGCCTCGGCGGCGTCGAGCGCGCGGCCGCCGCCGCGCAGGATCGCAGCCCCGGCCTCGGCGGCCCTGGCCATTGCCTCGCGGTAGGCCCGCTCCTGCTCCGGCTTCAGGTGCTGGCGCTCGATGACGCCTGCTCCGCCATGGGCGACGAGGGACCAGCTGCTCGACGAGCTCACCATCCGCCGAGCGCCCCCTCAGTCGGCTTCGCCGACAGCTCCCCCGCACGCGGTGGAGCATCTGGGCCCAAATCCTCCACCGCCAAGCGGGGGAGGTGGATCGGCGCGTAAGCGTCGAGACGGAGGGGGCGTCCAGCTTCCGTGGGCATCACGCCCCCTTCGCCGGCAGGACGCCGCGGCGCATCTGGTCGAGCTCGATCGACTCGAACAGCGCCTTAAAGTTGCCCTCGCCGAAGCCCTCGTTCCCCTTGCGCTGGATCAGCTCGAAGAAGATCGGGCCGATCATGTTCTCGGTGAAGATCTGCAGCAGCAGCCCCTGGCCCTCGGTCGGCGCGCCGTCCACCAGGATCTTGTCGGCCTGCAGCCGCTGCAAGTTCTCGCCATGGCCAGGGACGCGGGCGTCGAGCTGCTCGTAATAGGTGTCCGGCGTGTCCTGGAAGCGGACGCCGCGCTCGCGCATGGCCTCCACGGCGTGGAAGATATCGGGCGCGCCCAGGGCCACGTGCTGGATGCCCTCCCCGCGGTAGTCGCGCAGGAACTCCTCGATCTGCGAGTGCTCGTCCTGGCTCTCGTTCAGCGGGATGCGGATCTTGCCGCAGGGGCTGGTCATGGCCTTGGAGACAAGGCCCGTCTGCCGTCCTTCGATGTCGAAGTAGCGGATCTCACGGAAGTTGAAGATGCGCTCGTAGAACGCCGCCCACTTCCCCATGGCCCCGCGAAAGACGTTGTGGGTCAGGTGGTCGATATAGGTCAGGCCCACGGAGTTGGCCGCCGCCTGCTCCGCCGCGCCCGGGATCGCCACGAAGTCGATGTCATAGATCTCCTGCGCGCCGTAGCGGTCGACCAGATAGAGGTTCGAGCCGCCGATCCCCTCGATGGCCGGGATGTTCAACTCCATCGGGCCCACGGGTCCGCTGACCGGCTTGGCGCCGCGCTCGACCGCCAGCTTCAGCGCGAGGCCGGCGTCCTTCACCCGGAAGGCCATGGCGTTGGCCGAGGGGCCGTGCACGCGGCGGAACTCGGCGGGCTGGCCCGCGGGCTCCATGTTGAGAAGGAAGTTGATGTCGCCCTGGCGGAAACGCAGCACATCCTTGGAGCGGTGGCGCGCCACCGCGGTGAAGCCCATCAGCTCGAACAGCCCCTTCAGCCGCTCGGGCTCGGGCGAGGTGAACTCGACGAATTCGAATCCGTCGGTGCCGAGCGGATTGTCGAAAAGCTCGCCAGCCTCCGTGGTCGCCCGGGTGTCCATCGCTCGTTCTCCTCGGCCAAGTCGTAACAGATGTAACCACCTCACGACAGGCGACAAGGCCGCATCCACCTGATAGCTGAACGCGCGACTGCCTCCTTCCGGGTCTTCGATGCTGCGCAAACTCTACGACTGGGTGATCAACCTGGCCGCCTCCCGGCATGCGCCCAAGGCGCTGGCGGCGGTCTCGTTCGCGGAAAGCTCGTTCTTCCCGATCCCGCCCGACGTGATGCTGGCGCCGATGGTGCTGGCGAGGCCCGACCGGGCCTTCGTCTATGCCGGCATTTGCACGGTAGCCTCCGTGATCGGCGGGATGCTCGGCTATGCGATCGGCGTCTTCCTGGCGCCCGTCGGCCACCAGATCCTCGCGCTTTTCGGCCATCCCGGAGGCCAGGCGGAGTTCCAGCAGTGGTTCGCCCGCTGGGGCATCTGGATCATCCTGATCAAGGGGCTGACGCCGATCCCCTACAAGCTGGTGACCATCACCTCGGGCCTGGCGCGGTTCGACTTCTTCACCTTCGTCTGGGCCTCCGTGCTGACGCGCGGCGCCCGCTTCTTCATGAGCGCGGCGCTGCTGAAGTATTTCGGGCCGCACATCCGCGCCGAGGTGGAGCGCCGCCTGGGCCTCTACGTCCTGATCGGCGTGCTGCTGCTGGTCGGCCTGGTCGTGGCGCTGAAGGTCTTGGGTTGAGCGTCGGTTTGGGCTCATATCGTCGCCCATGACCGGTCTGCTTCGTCCGTTCCTCGACCGCTGGCGGCTCTGCGCGCTGGTGGCCTCGGCGGTCATGCTGGCCATCGCCCACGGCTTCGAGACCTTCGGCCGGCTCGCCCCGTGCACCCTGTGCCTGCGCCAGCGTGAGGTCTACTGGGTCGCGGCGACCGTGGCCCTGGTCTTCATGGTCGTCGTGCGCCTGCCCGGCGGCCCGCGCTGGCGGCAGATCAGCTGCTGGATCCTGACGGTGATCTTCCTCGTGGGCTGCGGGATCGCGGTCTACCACGCCGGCGCGGAGTGGAAGCTCTGGCCGGGCCCCACGACCTGCTCCAGCGCCGGCGCGAGCGGGGTCGATGCGAACGCCATGTCCGCCCTGCTGAACGGCGCGAAGATCAGGCCGCCCGCCTGCGACAAGGCCGCCTGGGTGTTCCTGGGCCTCTCCATGGCCGGGTGGAACGCCCTGATCTCGCTGGCGTTGGCGGCGCTGAGCGCGGCCGCCGCCGTGCGCGAAAGGTCCAAGCGATGAGCGGCAAGCCCGTCCCGCCGCGGCCCGGCCAAGGCGCCCTCGCCGCCCGCCTCGCCGAGATCCTGCGAGTCGACCACGCCGGCGAGCTGGGCGCGGTGGCCATCTATCGCGGCCAGCGCGCGGTGCTGGGCGAGGCCCCCGGACATGACCGGATCGCCGGCCAGCTCGCCGAGATGGAGGCCCATGAGGCCGAGCACCTGGCGCGCTTCGACCGGCTGCTGACCGAGCGGCGCGTGCGGCCGACCGCGCTGGCTCCGGTCTGGCGCCTGGCCGGCTTCGCGCTGGGGGCCGGGACTGCGCTCCTGGGGGACAAGGCGGCGCACGCCTGCACCGAAGCCGTCGAGACGGTGATCGCGAAACACTACGCCGGCCAGGTGGAGGAGCTCTCCGCGCACGAACCCCTGCTCGCCGCCGAGCTCACCCGGTTCCGCGAGGAGGAGATCGCCCATCGCGACCGGGCGGTCGAGGAAGGCGCGCGCGAGGCGCCGGGCTACCGCCTGCTCGCCGCCGTCATCGGCGCAGGCTGCCGCGCCGCGATCAAGATCAGCGAGAAGCTTTAGCCGGGCGCTTTCTGCGTCACCGGCTGGTTGGCCTCCTGCCGGTCGGCCGTGCCGGGCACGCGGCTGGCGTCGATCTCGGCCTGGGTCGCGCCGTGGTTCACCGGCTGGTCGCTGGTGCGCAGCGGACGCATGAAGAAGGCCGCCACGACGATCGCCAGGACGACGATCACGCCGATCCAGACGGCGCCGCGGCCGCCCGGCTTGGAATTCACAGGCGGCGCGCGCACGCCGGCGGGTCCGTCATCGACGCCGGGCGCAGAATCGGACGCATTGGTCAGGGTCTCTCGAGGGTTGGTCATCGGGTCGGCTCCGTGAACTGGTCACCGAACCAACCGGACAGCCGCGGGCGGGTTCCGGACCATGGCCAGTTGCGCAGGGCCGCAAATAACAGCCTCGGCGGAGTCGCCAAACATCAGGAGTTCTGCTTTTGTTCACGTCAGGGAGGCGCACCATGGCGGACGGAGCTTGGCATCAGACGCGGAGCCATTCGGCGCACACGGTCCGGCTCAGGGACGCGGGTGCGGCGCGCGCCAGCCTGTGGGCGATCTGCGGCTGCGGCGGCGAAGCCGTGCTCGATGCGACCAACTGGCTGGGCCAGGGCCTCGGCCGCCATCCCCTGCATGCGCTGGAGGACCGGCTGCGCTGCCGGTGCGGGTCGCGCCGGGCGAAGCTGGAGATCCGCGGGCTCTCCGAGGCGCCGGCGGCCAGCGGTGGAATCTATGTCTTCCGTTGATGACGGCGCAGGCGTTGCGGGCGTAGCCTCTCGCAGAACAAGGGTCGGGAGGATCAGACCATGCCGCTTTCGGTGATCGGCGCCGGCTTCGGCCGGACGGGCACGCTGTCGTTGAAGCTCGCCCTCGAGCAGCTGGGCCTAGGGCCCTGCTACCACATGCTGGAGGTCTTCAAGGACCCGAAGGCGCCCGGCTACTGGGAGGCCGCGGCCGACGGCCGGCCGGTGGATTGGGAGACGGTGTTCAAGGGCTTTGCGTCCTCGGTCGACTGGCCGAGCGCCACCTTCTACCGCGAGCTGGCGCAGGCCTATCCGCAGGCCAAAGTGGTGCTGACGGTGCGCGATCCGGAGGCCTGGTTCGCCTCCACCCAGGCGACCATCTTCAAGGCCGATTTCAGCAATGCGGACGATCCCTGGCAGCGCATGGCGATGAAGGTCATCGGCGACCTGTTCGACCGGCGGATGCACGACAAGGACCGGCTGATCGAGGTCTACAACCGGCATAATGCGACGGTGCGCGAGGTGATCCCGTCCGAGCGGCTGCTGGTCTACGACGTCGCCGAGGGCTGGGCGCCGCTTTGCGCCTTCCTCGGCGTTCCGGTCCCGGACGGGCCGATGCCGAAGGTGAACTCCACCGAGGAGTTCCAGCGCGAGCACGCGCAGAGGATCGAAAGCGCGAACAGGCCGGCCCCGGCCGAGGCTTAGGCCTCGGTTGGCGCGCGCCGCTTGATGCGGTTGGCCAGCGACCACTTATGCACCTCGGTCGGGCCGTCGTAGAGGCGGAAGGCGCGGATATCACGGTAGATCTGGTGTACCGGCGTGTCGTCGGTGACGCCCTTGCCGCCCAGCACCTGCACGCAGCGGTCGGCGATGGCGTAGACGGCTTCGGACACCGCCACCTTGGCGATGCTGGACTCCTCGGTGC
>JAQGIJ010000061.1 GCA_028291285.1 Phenylobacterium sp.
CCAGCGCAAGGGCGGACGCCGCCCCGATCAGTTTCAGCTTCATCAGATCGCCTCCTCAAGCGCCGTTTTCCACGGCTGTGCGCTTCCGCGAGATCTCGCGGTGCGTGCTGTCCCCAGGCGCGGATAACCCTTGCCCGTCAGCCGAGAGTACGATCCGCTCAGTCTTCAGCGCCTCCCACCAACTAAGTTGCTAACTTTTGATGTGCTCTCGTCGGCGCAACCGAGTAACTCCGGATTGCCTGGGACAAATCGCCGAACCCGGTCCCAAGTTTGTCTCATCACAGCTCGGTGAATTCAGATACATCGGGTGCTCCGGGACGTTCAGGCGCGCCGGTGGGGCGGCAAGTTCCTGGCGATCGGTCGCCGCGACCAGGGGAGGGGCGCGGTTTTCGCGTCGCAGGATCCGGGGTGCGGCTGGTCTGGCCAGCTTGCCGCGCGGAGGACGAGGTCCAGTAACGTCGCGGCGGCTCCAAATTGGCGCCACGATCCACCCTCGGCCTGGATGCCGAGGTCAGATTTCGCCTCGAGATCCAGACCTAGGGCCGCCCCGCCGGGAGCGGCCCTATTTGTATTGGGGATGCTGCGGTCCTGCTGAGCTTATTTCTCGCCGCCGGCCGATGGTCGGAGCGACAGGATTTGAACCTGCGACCCCTTGACCCCCAGTCGCAGTCTGGCGGGTCACGGGACGTCAAAGCCTGTCAGGATTATCTTGCTATCTCATCTGTTTGAGGTCATCTGGCATCAGGCCGGATCAGGCCGAAACCGGAACTCTAAGTTACCTGCCGAGGCTCTAGGTAACAAATCAAGGGGTCTGCCTCGTGGGCGTTACCTGAAGGCTCTTGCGCGGGTAGACCCGCCTGCGGCAACCGCCGCTTGAACGGTTGATCCGCCGCAGGGAGGCCCGAGGTGGCGAAGATCAGGCTCAACGACAAATCCATCAGGCATCCCCCGCCGGCATCGGGGCAGGTCGAGCTGTGGGACACCCTGCAACCCGGCTTCGGCCTCAGGATAGCGGCGGGCGGTGCCCGCACCTACGTCGTCATGGCCAGAGTCGACCGGACGCTGAAGCGCCGCACCGTCGGCAAGGCGCCGCCGCCGAACACCCCGGCCGGTGTGGCGCTGCCGGACGGCATGTTCTGGCCGGATCAAGCTCGGCGGCGCGCCCGAGACATGCTCAATCAGATGGCGCTCGGCGAGGACCCAGGCCTCAAGCGGCACCGGCGAACGGCGGAAGGGGAGGCGAGCGGCGCCGGCGAGGGCACGGTCAAGTGGGCGGCGGACAAGTACCTCGCCAGCACGCTCAAGGGCGGCGGGGGCCGGCTCCGCACAAAGGCCGAGCTGGAGCGCAAACTGAAGGTGGATCTATGCGAATGGCACGACCGGCCGATTGCCTCCATCCGCAAGCGTGACATTCAGGCTTTAATCGACACGAAGGCCGAAACCTCACCCATCGCGGCCAACCGGCTGCTGAGCTTCATCAAGCGTCTGTTCGCCTGGGCTGCCGAGAAAGACCTCATCGAAGCCGACCCCGCCCGCGCCGTGGGTAAGCCCGCCGATGAAAGGACCCGGACGCGCTATTTGGACGAGCGGGAAATCAGATTGTTCTGGCGAGCGTGCGAAAAGCTGGACGCCGCCCCGTCAGAGGCCCCCGATCACCTCGGCGTGGCTGGCCGGCTGTTCCAGCTGTGCCTTGTTACCGGCCAGCGCCGGGGCGAGGTCGCCGGCATGCTACGTGCCGAGCTCGGGAACCTGGAGATCAAGCGCACCGATCCCGCTACGGGTAAGGTGACCACTACCTTGGCGGATGCTTGGATGCTCCCCGGGTCGCGCATGAAGCGGGGCGTTGAGCACACCTGCCCCTTGAGCCCTCTCGCGCTGAAGCTGATCGAGGATGCCCCGAAGCGCGCGGCCAACGGGAAGGCTTTCGATCACGTGCTGACCAGCGGCGCGGCGGGTGACAAGCCCCTGTCGGGCTGGAGCAAGTACAAGAGCAACTTGGACCGGATCATCGGCGAGCTAATCGCAACGGAAGCCGATGAGCCATACGACGCTGAGCGCCACCGGATTCCGGAGTGGCACATCCACGACCTCAGGGCGACGGCGGCGACATTCTTGGAAAGCCGACTGGAAGTGCCGACGCGCATCGTGAGCCGTATCCTCCACCACGCGGAGGGCGACGTTGACCGCGGCCGCAGCATGACCAGTCGGTACGTGCGCCACACGTACGACGCTGAGGCCGCGGAGGCCCTAAACCGCTGGGCGGAGCTGATCGAGCGGTTGGTTGGCCTGAACATCCGAAACCTTGATGAGGCGCGGCACTGACGGCCGAAGGTCCGCTTCGCGGCGGTAGACCAATGACCGCTTGCGACCCATCTGCGACATTGACTAGGTTCGCTTAGGGTTGCCGAAACCGGCGTTGTCGAGCCCTATAGCCCCCATGAACACGACCGCGCCCGCTCGGCTCCTACTGCGAGCCGCCTTTGTGTTTGGTGTGCTGCTGCTTTTGCTCGCCTTGTGGCTCTCGTTCACGCTTTCCATGTCGTCG
>JAQGIJ010000119.1 GCA_028291285.1 Phenylobacterium sp.
CGATCGGCAGCCGCCGGCGCGCGCCGTTGGCGGCCACGTAGCGCACGACAAAGGATTTCGTCCCGTTGGGATAGACGAGGACCGAAAGGCCCCTGGCCTTGGTCACGGCGCGCTCATAGCGGGCCGCCTCGGGCCTGAGGGCGTAGAGCTCGCGATCGGTGGTGATGACCTTGGTCATCGCGGGGCCTCCGTGAACGACTGACCCCTTCACCGAGTGACCCCCTCGTATCTACATGAGTGACAGTTTTGGGGGGCAGAATGGGGGCAGATCAGGCAGAACTCGATGATACCCGGCGAAACTCCATGGCCAAGTGTTTTCTTTGGAATCAATAACTTGGGACGTGATGAGACCGGCTGAAAACACGCCTGGGTCGATTCACACCGAGGGGGTCACAGGTTCAATCCCTGTCGCATCCACCATGCCTTACCTTGGCGCCGGAAATGCCCTCGCCCATGAAGGTGGCGACGACGATCCGGTCCATGTGGCTGGCCGCCGCCTGAAGGGCGCGCCGTGGGTTCTCGCCCCACCGAAACGCGACCTCCGTCATCTCCAAGATGGTCTCACGGATCGTGGTGTTCCGCAGGGCCGCCGACCAATGTTCGGCCGGCCGGTTTATCGGAACGCCAGCGTTCGGCTGCCCGTTTTGCGTGGAGGGACTTCGGGGCGAAGGAAGATCGAAATGAGAGTCGGGATCGCAATGCTGCTCGCGACTGTGCTGGCGGCCGGTGTGGCTGGTTGTGCGGCCAATGGCTACGGCTGGGGACACGGCGGCCATGGTCGCGATCATGACGGGCGCGACCGTGATGGAAGCGATCAGAGTCAGAGGGGCGATCAGGGTCGTGACCATGATCGGGGGGACGGTCAATACCGCTGAGCGTGAGCGGAAGACCTCTCCGTCGTCGCGGCTGACAGTTCGACAACTTCGGCTTGGTCGGCTGGGTATTGCGCTCGTCCATAACGCAGCGGTCAGCCGCCCAGCAGCCGCGCGCAGCCTTCGGCCAGCTCGTCGAAGTGGTGGATGAGGAGGTCGGGGGCGAGCTCCTGGGCCGGGACCTCGGTGTAGCCGAAGCTGACCAGGATCAGCGGCGCGCCGGCGGCGCGCGCGGCGCCGGCGTCGGTCGCCGCATCGCCCACCAGGATCGCCTTCTGCATCGAGCCGCCGGCCGCGGCGATCGCCGTGGTCAGGTGGCGCGGGTCGGGCTTGATCGCCGGTGTCGCGTCGGCGCCGACGATGGCGTCGAAGCGGCGGGTGAGGTCGAGCGCGTCCAGGAGCGCCTTGGAGAGGTCGGTGCGCTTGTTGGTGCAGACGGCCAGCTTCGCGCCCTGCGCCTTCAGCGCGTCCAGCGCGGCCTCGACGCCGGGGAAGGGGCGGCTCTCGTCGGCGATATGGTCAAGATAGTAGCCGATGAAGCGGTCGAACAGCCGCGCGGCGGTGGGCTCGTCCAGCGGCGCGCCGGCGGCCTGGAAGCCGCGCTCGATCATCCATTTCGCGCCGCGGCCGATGAACGGCCGGGCGTCCAGCAGCGGCAGCGCCGGCAGGCCCTGCTCCTTCAGGAGCACGTTCAGCGTGCCGATCAGGTCGGGCGCGGTGTCCACGAGGGTGCCGTCGAGGTCGAAGGCGATGGTGGCGCCCTGGAGGGCCGAGACCGCGTCTGCCATGGCGCCCGCGCTAACCTGTCCCGCCCGCTGCGCGCAAGCGGCTTCTCGCGCAGCCGTCCAAGGCTTGGTAAGGCTCGCCGGGAACGCGCTGACTCGGACCGAAAGACCGCCGCCCATGACTGCACGCGCCGCTGTGATCCTCGCCGCCGGCCAGGGAACGCGGATGAAGTCGCCGCTGCCGAAGGTGCTGCACAAGGTGGGCGGGCGCAGCCTGCTGGACCGGGTGATCGACACCGTCGAGGCGATCGGCTGCGAGCGGGTGGTGGTGGTGGTCGGAGCCCATAGCCCGGCCGTGCGCGAGCTGGTCGAACGGCGCCTCGGGGCGGGCGCCGTGGCCGTGCAGGACCCGCCGCTCGGCACCGGCCATGCGGTGATGGCCGCCGCGGCCGCGCTGAAGGGCTTCGAAGGCGACGTGCTGGTAACCAACGCCGACTGCCCGCTCCTGCAGCCGGCCGACCTGGAGCCGCTGTTCGCCATGCGCGCCGAGGGCGTGGACCTGGCGCTGCTGGGCTTCGAGCCGGTCGACGCGCTGCTCTACGGCCGGCTGATCCGCGCCGCCGACGGTAAGGTGCTGAAGATCGCCGAGCCGAAGGACGCGACCGCGGCGGAGCTTGCGGTGAAGGTTTGCAATGGCGGTATGTTGACGGCCGAGAAGGGCAAGCTGTTCGGCTGGCTCGGCCGCAGCACCAATAACAACGCCAAGGGCGAGTACTACCTGACCGAGATCGCCTCGATCGCCGTGGCCGACGGCTTGGCCGTTCGCGCCCACATCGCCCCGGAAAGCGCGGTCATGGGCTGCGACACGCCGATGCAGCTGGCTGCGGCCGAGGCGGTGTTCCAGCTGCGGATGCGGGCGCATTTCCTGGCCGAGGGGGTCGCCATGCCGGCGCCGGAGAGCGTCCACTTCGCCTGGGACACCCGG
>JAQGIJ010000135.1 GCA_028291285.1 Phenylobacterium sp.
TGGGCGGCCGCGGGCTTGGGCGGGGCGGGGCTGGGAACCGGCTTTGTGGGGGGCGCCGGGCTCGGGCCGGCCGCGGCGTTCGCCCGGGGCTTGACCGCGGCGGCCTCGGCGACGGGCTTCGGCTTGGGTTTGGACTTCGGCTTCGGCTTGGGCGAGAGCGTCGTGTACGGGATCGGGTGCTCCGGCAGCGCTCCGTAGGGGTAGGGGGCGGTCGGGGGCGCCGGCGACGCGGGGGCGGTCTCCTCCTGCGCCGCCGCCGCGCCGTAGGCGAGCAGCATCGCCGCCAGTACGGTCGCGGTGAGGACGAAAGACCGCATCAAGCGCCACCCCGGCTAGATCGTCGGATCTGTCCGGTTGTAGGCGCCAAAACTGAGTCCCTCAAAATTGCGCCGGATGGGGGCCTTGCGCCGGCAAGGGGTAGAGCGGCAGCAGCGGGGCGAGCTGCGGCCCGATCCAGAGCTGCGGCTCCGACGGCGGCGACATGTGGGTCTGGGTCTCGCGCGCGGCGACGCAGGCCTGGACCAGGCGGCCCAGTTGCGGGAAGTCGTGCGCCTGGCCGAAAGACTTCAGGAAGCAGTCGTCGAAATAGGGGTAGCGGTCCGCCTCGCCGCAGCCGAAGGAGCTGCGGTCGGGCCGGGCGGCGGTGAGCACCATGCGGTTGTTGGCGGCCAGCGCCGGCACGAAGACGCCCGAGAAGCAGGCCGAGACGATGGCGATGGTCGGCCTGCGCCCGCAGGTCTCGTCGAGCATCGAGGCCAGCACGCCGGGCGACAGCAGATCGTCGTCGACCACCACGCCTTCGGGCGCGCCGTGCGAGCTGAAATAGACCAGGCAGCCGCCCTGCGCCTGGCGCGAGAGGCTGGAGAGGGCGTCGTAGATGTGCTCGACGCTGCTCTTGGCCGGGTGGTCGCGGTAGCGCTCGGGGCGCACCGAGAGCTCGCGCAGGTTCTGCGGCTGGAAGCCGGCGGAGAGCAGGGCGCGGGAGACGTCGCGCCGGGCGTTGTCGAAGGCTTCCGAGGGCCCGCCGGAATGGGCGTGCCAGTCGCCGGCCACCACCACGGCGGCCCAATCTGAAAAGGGCGAGGCGGAGAGGGGGGCGGCGGCGCCCGCCGGGAGCGTCAGCGCCAGCCAGAGGCCCAGCGCAAGCACCAGCGGGGCGAGCCTGGGCACGCCGCTCAGCCGCCCCGGGCGCGAGCGGGCGGCGCTGGGGTCACTTCTTGCGGAACTGGTCGAGCGAGACGATTTTTGCCTCGCCCTCACCTTCGCCCTCGGGGGCGGCGCCCGCCGCCTCGCGCTCCGACTCGGCCGGCGGGGCGGGCAGCGCCTTCGACTCGGCGGGCGCCGCCGCCGGCGCCTCGAACTGCAGCAGGAATTGCACGCTCGGATCGTAGAAGCGGGTGACGGCGGCATAGGGGATGCTGAGCCGCTTGGGCTGGCCGCCAAACTGCAGGGTCACCGAGAAGAAGGTCTCGCCGGGCGCCAGGTCCCAATACTGGTGCTGTAGGACGATGGTCATCTCGTCCGGGTACTTGCCGAGCAGGTCGGCGGGACCGGAGACGCCCGCCGCATCGGTCTTGAAGGTCACGTAGAAGTGGTGCGCACCGGGCAGCCCCTCGGGCGAGGCCGCGCGCTTCAGCGCGGCCTTGACGACGCCGCGCAGGGCGTCCTGCGCCATGGCCTCGTAGTGCATCAAGTCCTGGGCCGGCGGGTCCTGGGCCATGGAATCTCCGACGAAACGCGTCAGCCAAAGGTAGCGTCTGGGCGCCGCAACGCAATGGGCTCAAGCGCCTGAAATCGCGGCGCTCTCACACCGGAGAAACCGCCTCACCCCTGGACGAAGAAAGGGATCGAATGAGTGGAGGGATTCTGTTGCCAGGCTCCCTCCGGCCCCGCCTAGCGCTGCTAAGACGCTAGGACTTTAGACTGAAATTCGACGCACCGCTTACGCGGCGAGCCGGACTTCTTGAGCGAAGTTATCGTTCGCAGTTAGATTAAGACCCGGAACGGTGGGTCAAGCCGAGAGAAAGCAACACCTTTACACGTCTGTCGATGCTGATCGGCCCCATGCTTCCCAAGCAAGAACTTGGCTTTCCGGCGATAACCCGGGGGAAGATTGGTGGAGCCGCCGGGAATCGCACCCGGGTCCAGTCCGCTTATTTCGCGCGCGTTTATCTCCATAGTCGGGCGAACCCGACGCCGAGATATATAGGGCCTCGGCGTCAGGATTTGAAGGACCCCAGCACCGGCGCGGCGATCGGCGCAGGGATCTTCACCCGCCGCAGCAGGGGCAGGGCCAGGGCGAAATAGAGGGCGGGCGGGTTCCAGATGAAGGCCAGGAAGCCCGCCGTCGCCAGCGCATACATCGGCCAGCGCGGGTCCTTCACCCGCGCCAGATAGATCGCCACCGCAGGCGCCAGCAGGGTGTACTCGTAGTTCATCGCATAGGGCGTGATCAGCAGGATCCCCCCGAACAGGGCGATCAGCCGGTCGGCGAGCTCCTGCCGCGTGCGGAAGGTGAACCACACCGCCGCCACCGCCAGCGGCGCGAGCAGATAAGCCCAGGCGCCGTTGAAGCCCGCGTGCTTCAGCCAGGCATAGGGCGTCGAGCCGGTCATGATCAGGCCGCGGTTGGCGGCGACGTAGTCCTTGAAACGGCCGAGCGCGCCCAGCCAGTCGAACCAGATGTGCACGCCCCAGATGGCCGCCGAGGCGGCGCAGACCACGACACCGGTGAGGCCCGCGACGATCAGCGTGCGCCAGCGCCCGTCGGCCATCAGCGCGATCGGGACCAGCAGCACGATCTGCGGCTTGATGCAGGCGGCCAGGCCCAGCAGGACGCCCGAGAGCGTCGGACGCTCGTCCATGATGGCGAAGGCCCCGATCACCAGCCCGCCCATGATGAAGGGCGCCTGGCCGCAGTCGGCGACCAGCAGGACGCAGGGCGCGAACGCCACCCACCAGGGCGCGCCCGCCTTCATCGCGCCCCACAGGTAGAGCGCTCCGGTCGCCATGATCCAGGCGGTGAAGCCCGCCAGGTAGGGACCGAAGGTGAACGGGATGAAGAAGAACAGCGCCGAGGGCGGATAGATGTAGGGGCGGATGTCGCGCGGCCCGAGCGGCCAGCCCTGCACGTCGGTGATGTGCCTGAAGTCGTAAAGCCGGGCGGGCTCGGCCAGCGCGGTCTTCGCGCCGGCCCAGAAGCAGGAGTAGTCCGCGCCGAGAATCTGCACCTTCAGCAGGACCATGAGATCCTGAAGGTCCCGCCACATGAAGATGGCGATGAGGCAGACCGCGAGCGCGGCGCAGGCCTGCCAACCGATTCTACGCAGAGGCATGTTCGGCGATTAGACGAGCGCGGGTCTTCACGCAACCGTGTCCGCGAAGGTCGGGGCGTCGAGGATCCGGCGTGCGGGGTCGCGCCGTCTTGACGGGCCGAGGCGCCGCAAAACTCAGCGTATGGCCTGGCCGCCTAGCCCTCCGGCTGCGGCGCGGGCTCCAGGCCCGGCGGCTGGGCGCGGCCGTTGGGGTCCGCCTTCAGCACCCCACCGCCGGCGGTGAAGTCCTGATAGGCCTGCCGCTCGGCCGCGAAGCTGATCCCGCCGGGATAGAGGACGTCGAAGCGCGGCTCGTGGCCGAGGGCGGCGCGCAGCACGGGCTCCAGCGCGTCGGCGGCCTGGCCCACGGCGATGTCGTCGCAGGCCCGGTGCAGGGTGCGCGAGCCCGAGGCGACCAGCAGCGTCAGGTCGTAGCCGACGCCGGCCACGCAAACGATCTCGGTGGTGGTGGCGTTGCGCACTGCCTGGACCTCACGCGGCGCGCCCCACATCGGGTGGCGCCGCAGCGCCAGGAAGCCCTGCGCCGCGCCGGCTGGCAGCTCCGCGTCGAAGCCGATGCGCCGCCCGACGCCGGCCTCGCAGCAGGCGTAGCCGGCGCGGGCCTGGACGAAGCCGCGGCCATCGTTCCTGACCGTGATGCGCACGATGCTCTGGCGCACGTTGCGCGCCGGGCGCACCCACACCTCCAGGATCATCTCGTCGCCGCGCAGGAGTTGCCACTGCAGCGGCATCAGGCCCCACAGCCGGTAGGTGGCGGCGTCGACCCCGTTGTCGATGACGGGCAGCCGCTGGCCGCGCGGCAGCCGCCGGCCGCCCAGCGGATCGGCGGCCTCCGGGGCCTTGGGCCATTTGTCGTCCCACCAGGCCTTGGGGTCGGGCGGCGGGAACGGCCAGATCTCGGCCTCCGCCGGCGGGGTCCCCGGCGGCGGTCCGGCCAGCGGAGTGGCCGAGGGCCTGCGGAACAGCTGGGCGCTCGCGGGGCCGGCCAGCCCGACGATCAGGAGAAGGATCAGGATCGCGGTGCGCACGGCCTAGAAAGAGCGCGAGCGCGGACGCCAGTTCCGCGCCTAGAGCGGGCGTGCGCCGCGCTGTATGGAGAGGACGCCGGTGCGGGAGAGCTCGACCAGGCCCAGCGGGCGCATCAGCTCGACGAAGCTGTCGATCTTGGCCGAGGCGCCGGTGACCTCGAAAACGAAGCTCTCGTGGGTGGTGTCGATCACCTTGGCGCGGAAGATCTCGGCAACCCGCAGCGCTTCGACCCGGTCGGGCCCCGCGCCGCGCACCTTCACCAGCGCCAGCTCGCGCTCCAGCCCGTTGGGGTCGCGGGTCACGTCCTGCACGTGGCGGGTGGAGACCATCTTCTCCAGCTGCGCCTCGATCTGGCCCAGCACGTGCGGCGTGCCGCGCGTGACGATGGTGACCCGGCTGGTGTGCGAGCGCCGGTCGGTCTCGGCGACGGTCAGGCTCTCGATGTTGTAGCCGCGCGCGGCGAACAGGCCGACCAGCCGGTGCAGCACGCCTGGCTCGTTGTCCACCAGCACTGCGAAGGTGGCGAGGTTCTCCGGCTCCTCGTCATGGGCGAGGTCGTAGACGGAGGCGGGTTGCGGGTCGGTGGTCATGGCGGGTCTCGCGGGCGGGTCTCGTCTTGCACTCGGGCAGCTTATGGCGCCGTCGCCCGCGAAGCGGAACCCAATCTCGGCGCTGGGAAGGCCGGCGTGGTTGCGCAGCGCGTCTGGACCGCCAACATGGGGCCGATGTCTTCCCTCCGCATGCCCCAGAGCCTGTCCCAGCGTCTCGGCGTCGACACCGGCGAGGCGGCGCTGCGCTACGAACTGCTGGAGGAGCAGGCCGCCGCGCTGGGGCGGACCGGGCGCAAGCTGGAGGTCGCCTTGGCCGCGCTCCGGGCCCATGAGGGCGAGGGCCGCGCCGAGGTGCTGAAGGCTGCGGCCGACGCGGCCTGGTGCTTCTTCGTCCAGCGCGAGGTGATGGGCCTGCGCGACCGCGCCGCCGTCGTCGCCCAGTACGAGATCCCCCGCGAGGTGATGGTGCGGATCGGCGTGCGTTAGCTTCGCCGCAATCCGCCTGAAACAAATGCGATTTGTGATGGCCTTCGGTGCGACGGGGGTCATTGCATGGCGAGATTGATGCTCTTGGCCACGGTCGTGGCGCTGGGTGCAGGCGGGGCGGCGCTGGGGCAGACGAGCCGCTACACGGTCACGGTGACACGCCGGCCGCAGCCGGCCTTCGAGAAGTTGCACGTCTCGAAGGCGGCCCTGGGATCCGCCGAGATCCTGCTGTGGGCCAACACGGCCATCGACCCGACCTGCCAGGCGATGACGCCGGGCGCGACGCTCAGCATCCTCGAGGCGCCCGCCCACGGCGTGGCGCGGGTCAGCGACGAGCCGTTCTACGCCGCCTATCCGCCCAACAACCCGCGCGCGGTCTGCAACGACCGCAAGATCGCGGGTCACCAGGCCTTCTATGCCGCCGCGCCGGGCTTCAAGGGCCGTGACCGCGTGGTGCTGCAGGGGGCCTCGCCAGAGGGCCGCGTGCGCGAGATCCGCGTCGACGTCGACGTCCGCTAGGCGCTGATCCCCGCCACTCGAAGCCACGCCGGCCTTGTCGAGGGTGGCGGGGGTGGTCTTCGACAACCGCCCCCGCTTAGCGCCGCCTCAGGCGTGCGTCCCAATGAGAGCGAAGACCGCGCCCTGGGGGTCGCTGCCCTGCAGGACCCAGTCGCCGCTCGGCACCTCCACAGGGCCCATGATCAGCTGGCCGCCGCCGGCCTTGACCCGCCCGGCGGCCGCTTCGATGTCGCCGACGCGGAAGTAGTACACCCAGCAGGGCGTCGGGACCTGGTCTGGCTTCTTCATCATGCCGCCGGTGACGCCATCCGGCGTGCCGAACAGCAGGTAGGTCCCCATGGGCCCCATGTCGTGGACGCCTTCCTTGGTCCAGCCGAACATGGCCGCATAGAAGCCGAGGTCCGCTTCCGGGTCGCCCGCGTAGAGCTCGCGCCAGCCGGCCGTGCCCAGGGTTTTCGGCGGCGGCGGCTCGCGCGGCTGGTCAGTGGGCTGGGGCGTCATGATCTCGAAGACCGCCCCGTGCGGATCGGTCACCACGGCGAAGCGGCCGACGCCTGGGATATCCTCCGGCGGACGCACGATTTTGCCCCCGGCAGCCTTGATCTTGCCGGCCATGGCGTCGGTGTCGTCCACCGCTACGTAGCCCGACCAGTTGGGCGGCACGCCCCTGGCCTTCGCCTCGTCCGGGATCGCCATCAGCCCGCCGACGCCGCCTTGGCCGGCGCCCGCCGTCTCCAGGATGGTGTAGGTCATGCCTTCCATGGGCATGTCCTGGAAGCTCCAGCCCACCACGTCGCCGTAGAAGCGCTTGGCCGCGGCGGGGTCGGAGGTCAGCAGCTCGTACCAGATGAAACGGCCGTGAAAATCGGACATATCAGCTCTCCCGTGGAATGAGCCGCATCCTGGCGGCGGCTTGCGAAGGACGCGCGACAGCGCCGCGATCCTACACCGGGGCGCAGCGCCTCACACGAGCCGCTTGCCGGCCTCGTCGATGATGGAGCCGAGGTCGCGGGCTTCCTCGGCCATGATCATCTCGTTGTGCGCCTTGCCCGAGGGGATCATCGGGAAGCAGTTCTCTTCCTTGGTCACCCGGCAGTCGAAGATCACCGGGCGGCGCACGTCGATCATCTCGCGGATCTTGTCGTCCAGCTCGGCGGGGTTCTCGGCGCGCAGGCCGACGCCGCCGAAGGCCTCGGCCATCTTCACGAAGTCCGGCAGGCTCGCCGAATAGGAGTGGGAGTAGCGCTCCCCATGCAGCAGCTGCTGCCACTGGCGCACCATCCCCATCCACTCATTGTTGATGATGAAGATCTTGATCGGCAGGTCGTGCTGAACCGCCGTCGACATCTCCTGCATGGTCATCTGCACCGAGGCGTCGCCGGCGATGTCGATCACC
The DNA here is from genome assembly GCA_028291285.1 of Phenylobacterium sp. The sequence continues at coordinate 7,317 of JAQGIJ010000135.1, forward strand.
AGGCTGTCGGGGTGGGCGATCTGCACGCCCACGGCCGCCGGCAGGCCATAGCCCATTGTGCCCAGGCCGCCGGAGGTCATCCAGCGGTTCGGCTCGTCGAAGTGGAAGAACTGCGCCGCCCACATCTGGTGCTGGCCGACCTCGGTGGTGATGTAGACGTCGCGGTCGCGGGTCAGCTCGTAGAGCCGCTGGATCGCGTGCTGCGGCTTGATCAGCTTGGCGTCCTGCCGATAGCGGAACGACTGGCGGGCCCGCCAGGCGTCGATCTCGCGCCACCAGTCGGCGAGCGCCGCCGGATCGACGCGGTATTCGCGGTGCTTCCAGACGGCGATCAGGTCCTCGAGCACCGAGGCCGCGTCGCCGACGATGCCCACGTCGACGCGGACGTTCTTGCCGATCGAGGACGGGTCGATGTCGATGTGGATCTTGCGCGACGTCGGCGCAAACGCGTCCAGCCGGCCGGTGACGCGATCGTCGAAGCGCGCGCCCAGGGCCACCATGACGTCGCAGTCGTGCATGGCGTTGTTGGCCTCGAACGAGCCGTGCATGCCGAGCATGCCCAGCCACTTGTCGTCCGAGGCGGGGAAGGCGCCCAGGCCCATCAGGGTCGAGGTGACCGGTGCGCCGGTCAGCTCGGCGAACTCGCGCAGCAGTTCGGCCGCGCGCGGGCCGGCGTTGATCACGCCGCCGCCGGTGTAGAGGATCGGCCGCCGGGCGCCGGCGATCAGCGCCGCGGCCTCGGCGATGCGCGAGGGGTCGCCCTTGGTGCGGGGCGCATAGTTGTGGGCGTGCTTGACCTCTCGCGGCCCCTGGTAGGCGCCCTTGGCGAACTGCACGTCCTTCGGGATGTCGATGACCACCGGTCCGGGCCGGCCGGAGGTGGCGATGTGGAAGGCCTCGTGGATGATCCGCGGCAGGTCGTCGACCGACTTCACCAGGTAGTTGTGCTTGGTGCACGGTCGGGTGATGCCGATGGTGTCGCACTCCTGGAAGGCGTCGGTGCCGATCAGGTGGGTGGCGACCTGGCCGGTGATCACCACCAGCGGGATGGAGTCCATCAGGGCGTCGACGATGCCGGTGACCGCATTGGTCGCGCCGGGGCCGGAGGTGACCAGCACGACGCCCGGCTTGCCGGTGGAGCGGGCGTAGCCCTCCGCGGCATGGGTCGCACCCTGCTCGTGGCGGACCAGCACGTGGCGCAGCTTCGGCTCGGCGAACAGGGCGTCGTAGATCGGCAGCACCGCGCCGCCCGGATAGCCGAACAGCACCTCCACCCCCTGGTCGAGCAGGGCGCGCACGACGATCTCGGCGCCGGAAATGGTGTCCTGCTGGGCTTCGATGGTCTGGTGGGCGGTCATTTGGGGCGACCTTCTTGGGCGAGCGCCGTAGCGGCGAATTCGGGCAATAAAAAAGGCCCGTGGCGGGCCTGGGACGAGCGACCGGAAAGGGCCGACGCGAGGGGTCGGTCCTAGAGCGGTCGCCTTACGAGTACGAGAAGGATGCGCACGGGTTTCTCTTCAGAGTGAGGTTCGAGGCTTTCGCATGCCCGCCTCAGCCCGTCAAGTTGGGCTGTAACGCAAGAAACTGCCTCCACTGGCCCTCGGGGTCCGCGGCCGTGACCCTCGGCCAATCGCCCATCTGGCCGCGCATCCAGGTGAGCTGGCGCTTGGCGTAGCGGCGGGTCTCGCGCTGGGCCGCCGCCAGCGCCTCGGCGAGCGTCGTCTCGCCCGCGAGGTGCGTCGCGAACTCGCGCACCCCCACCGCCTTCATCGCCGGCAGCGCCGGGTCGAGGCGCCGCGCCAGCAGCGCCGCCACCTCCGCCAGCGCGTCCTCGGCGACCATCGCCTCGAGCCGGGCGTCGCAGCGGGCGTAAAGCGTCTCGCGCGGCGGCTCGAGCGCCACCCCGGCCCAGGTCCCCGGGGTCAGGGCGGGCGTCCCGGTCTGTTGCCAGTCGCTGAGCGCGGCGCCGGTTGCGGCGAACACCTCCCAGGCGCGCACCAGCCGCTGGCGGTCGCCGGGCGCGATCCGCGCCGCGGCGGCGGGATCGGCCTCGGCGAGGCGGGCGCGGAAGGCCTCTTCCCCCAGCCGCTCGTAATCGGCCTCGGCCTCGCGCCGGGCCTGCGGTGGGATCTCCGGGACCTCGGCCAGCCCGTGCGTCAGGGCGCGGAAGTAGAGCCCGGTGCCGCCGACCACGACCGCCGGCCGGCCGCGTGCGGCGATGTCGGCCAGAACCTCGCCGGCGGCTCTCAGCCAGCGCCCCACCGACCGGCCGTCGGCGGCGTCCACGCTCCCGAACAGGTGGTGCGGCGCGCGGGCCTCTTCCGCCGCAGGCGGCCGCGCGGTCAGCACCCGCAGATCGCGGTAGAGCTGCATGGAGTCGGCGTTGACCAGCTCCGCGCCCGCGGCCTCGGCGAGCCTGAGCGCCAGCGCCGACTTGCCGCTTGCCGTCGGCCCGGCGATCAGCCAGATGCGGCTCGGCATGGAACTGGTGCTCACCCTCGCAAGCCCGGACGCCGGGGCCCTTTCGGCGGCCGAGGCCGCGGTCGACCTAGCGCTCGCAAGAGCCGGCTTCAGCGTCAAGGCGCACGAGCCGCTGGGGCCGGGCGGTCTCGACATCTACCTGGAGGGCGACCTGGGCGCGGCGCGCAAACTGGCGCTGGAGGCGCTCGCCCACCACGCCACCGACTTCGCCGTCCAGCCGATCGCGCACCGTCGCAAGCGCCTGCTGGTGGCGGACATGGACTCCACCATCATCAACGTGGAGTGCCTGGACGAGCTGGCCGACTTCGCCGGCGTGAAAGCGCAGGTCTCGGCGATCACCGAGCGGGCCATGCGCGGCGAGCTGGAGTTCGAGGGCGCGCTGCGCGAGCGGGTCGGCATGCTGAAGGGCCTGTCGCTCGACGCCCTGCAACAGGCCTACGACCAGCGGGTGAAGCTCAATCCCGGCGCGCGGATCCTGGTGCGCACCATGGCCGAGCACGGCGCGCGCTGCGTGCTGGTCTCCGGCGGCTTCAGCTTCTTCACCACCCGCGTGGCGAAGGCCGCGGGCTTCGACGCCGAGCAAGCCAACACCCTGGAGGCGGCCGACGGCGCGCTGACCGGCAAGGTCGGCGAGCCGATCCTCGGCCGCGAGGCCAAGCTGGCCGCGCTGGAGGCGGAAGCCGCGACCCTCGGGCTCGACCTGGCCGAGACACTGGCCATCGGCGACGGCGCCAACGACCTGGCGATGATCGAGGCCGCGGGGCTCGGCGTCGCCTACCGCGCCAAGCCGATCGTGGCCGCCCAGGCCGACGCCAAGGTGGACCACGCCGACCTCACCGCGCTGCTCTACTTCCAGGGCTACTGCGCGGAGGACTTCGTCACCGGCTGACCGGCGCGTGGAGTTGGCCGGGCCGGCGACTCCGGCTAGGGACCGCCATGGATCTTCCCCGCAGCGTCAAGGCCGTCGTTTTCGACATGGACGGTCTGCTCGTCGACACCGAGCAGGTGGTGTTCGAGGCGATGCGCGCCGCCGCGCACGGGATCGGCGAGGAGATGCCGTTCGAGCTCTTCAAGCGGCTGGTGGGCCTGCCAGGCTTCGTCAGCGACGCCATCGTGCTGGAGCACTTCGGCGAAGGCTTCGACCTGGCCGGCTGGCGCACGCGGGTCTCGCACCATTTCGACGAGATCGCACACGCGGGCATCGCGCTGAAGGCCGGCGTCGTCGAGCTGCTTGACGTGCTCGACGCGCGCGCCCTGCCGCGGGCCATCGCCACCTCCTCGACCCGGGCGGCGGTGGAGCACAGCCTGGGCCAGCACGGCCTGGTCGAGCGGTTCGGCGCCGTCATCAGCCGCGAGCTGCAGACCCGGCACAAGCCCGACCCGGACCCGTTCCTGAAGGCCGCCCTGGCGATCGGGGTGGCGCCGCAGGACTGCCTGGCCCTGGAGGACAGCCACAACGGCGTCCGCGCGGCCGCGGCCGCCGGCATGATGACGGTGATGGTGCCGGACCTGCTCGATCCCACCGAGGAGATGCAGGCGCTCGCCGTCCACATCGCCCGCGACCTGCACGAGGTCCGCGCGATGCTCGAGCGGCAGCGGTAGCGGCGGCCCCCTCAGTCGGCTTCGCCGACAGCTCCCCCGCAAGCGGTGGAGCATCTTGCGCTACCAGATCCTCCACCGCACAGCGGGGGAGGTGGATCGGCGCGACAGCGCCGAGACGGAGGGGGCGTCCAGCCGCGCGGAAGCTAGGGCTCTGCCTGGCCTATGTCACGCCTCCGCGGTGCGCGCGGCGTCCCAGTCCTTCACCAGCTTCTTCGGCGCAATCGTGCGCCAGCGGCGCTCGAGGAAGTTGCGGAAGGAGCCTGGGTGCAGGGTGGCGATGCGGGCCAGCACGCACGGATAGTCCTTGTAGTGGGCGGTGAAGTGGAAGGTCTTGGACTCGGCCTCCATCAGCATCTCACGCTCGTCGAAGGAGACGCCCATCAGGACCACGCTCTGGTCGTCCCGGCGCAGCCGGGTGAAGAACTTTCCGTTCACCTTGAACGCCGGCGAGCCATAGCTCATGCCCTCCTCCACGCCTGGGAAGGCGAGGACGATCTCGCGCATCTCATCGACGGTCATCGGCGACCTCCACGCAACTGCGGCCGCCATCATGCCACGGCTTCAGCCGGCGGGCTTCACGTCCAGCGCCTTCAGGGCGTCGCCGATCGGGATGAAGAAGTTCAGCAACGTGCCGGCGGACGGGTCCATGCCCCGATCGGTAAGACCGACCACTGCGCCTTTCTCGTCCACAAGCGGGCCGCCGCTGTTGCCGTGGCTCACCGGCACGTCACTCTGGATGTAGCTGTGGCCTTCGATCAGCCGCATCCCGGAGACGATTCCCCGCGTCACCGTATTCTGCAGCACGTGCTCCACCGGCGTGCCGATCGCATAGACGGTCTCACCGAGCTCGACCGGCGTGGCGCGGATCGGCAGCGGGGCGCCTTTCACTGCATCGACCTTGAGCAGGGCCACGTCGCGCGCCCGGTCCGACCGGACCACCTCGGCCACTGTCTCGCTGCCGTCCGCCCAGCGGACGCGGACGTGTCCGGACGCGCCCGCCACATGGTGGTTGGTCAGGATGTAGCCGTCCGGCGAGATCAGCACCCCGCTGCCGAAGCCGTCGCCGACGCGGATCAGAACGACGCCCTGGGCGTCCTCCTTCAGCGGCACCGGGGCCGCGGGCTTGCGATAGGCGACGCGGATCGGAGCGGTCGCGGGCGGCGCCTCAGCCGAGGCGCCGCTCAGAACCACGCGGCGAAACTCAGGGCTCGCGGCCATTTGCCGGACGTTCTCGGCGAAGGACTGCTGAAGGAGCTGCTCGAGTAGCCCATTCATGAACCCGACTTGCGCGCCGCCGTCCGTCGGCACGCGCGCGATCACCTTGGCGTCCGCCACTGAATAGATTTGCCATTCAATGTGCATGACTGCCGAGCCGCGTTCCTTTTGGGATA
>JAQGIJ010000137.1 GCA_028291285.1 Phenylobacterium sp.
TCGTCGAAGGTCTGAAGGATCGCCTCGGTGTTGCGTTCGACGCGGGACTCGCAGCGCTCCCAGTCCGGCTGCGGATAGACGCCCGCGAGCGCCTGGACCTGGTAGTAGTCCTCGACGTCCACCGAGAGGGCGTTGGTGATCGGATCTTGCGTCGCCGCCATCAACCAAAGCCCCCCGCCGTCATCAGAAGCGCTTCTCGATCGCGACCAGCAGGACGTTCTCGCTCAGGTGTTCGCCGCCCACGACGAGCCGGCGGCCCTCCCTGTGGCTGTAGGTTCCCTGGATCGTCGCCTTGGCGTTCAGCCAGTAATAGAGGCTGACGGAGCCGCCATAGTTCTCGCTCTTGCCGTAGATCGGGCTCGCGTAGGTGCGCGCGAAGCTGGCGTCCGCCGAGAAGTCGAGGTCGGGGCGCAGTCTGCGGCTGTAGGACACCGATCCGATGAGCGATCGGTCGTGGGTGTTGGAGCGCAGGAAATGCCGATCCGACCAACGGGTCGATATGCTCACCGCGTGGACCGCCGTCTGGAACACCAGGTTTGCCTGGGCGGCCTTGTTCAGCGAGGTCTCGTTGTAGGCGTTCTCCTCCGGCGTCAGGGTGGTCGGCACGATCGGCGGCGGCAGCACTGCCGTCTGGGCCACGAACTCCGAGAAGGAGGAGGCGACGAAGAACTGGTCCGGCGCCAGCGTCTCCCGGTAGTAGCCCTTCAGCGAGAGCTTCTGGCCGAACTCGATGTCGGCGTCGGCCGACCAGGCCGTGTGATTGTAGCGCTCCCCGCCCTCGAGGCTGAAGGTCGACTGGTCGTTCAGGCGGAATTCCAGGCCGGCGCTGAGCAGCGGCGAGTGAACGTCGGTGACGCCCGCCTGGTAGACCCGCTCGTAGCCGGCGCGGGCGATCGCCCGAAGGCCCGGCGTCAGCCGCACGAACACCGACTCGACCGCGTTGCCGGTGCGGAATCCGTTGTTGTCGCGCTCGAACTGGGCGGTGGTCAGCAGCTGCACGCCGGCGTGCCGGTTTCCCGTGTCGGCGCGCCCCACCACCTGGACGATGTTGTCGTTGGACGGCAGCAGCGGAACCGTGCTGCCGTCGGCCTCCGAGAAGAACACCTGCATGTAGCGGGCCGCGGCCCCGATGTCGGCGACGTCGCCGAGCGTGGTCGCGACCTGCGGGCCGACGCGGTAGACGGCCACCTGGGCGCGCCCCTGGGTCCCCGAGCGGTCGACGGCCGATTGGCCGAAGGTCGTGGTGTAGCCGTTGGTGACGGTGCCGTCCGCCTCGATCCACAGCCGGCCCGGCATGATGGTGTAGGTGGCCCCGCCGTTGGTGAACAGCGAGCCGCCGTTCAATCGGTTGGTGCGCGCGTACCAGTCGTAGGCGTAGTGCGCATTCACCGTGCCGGCGAACGGGCCGCTGTTGAACGTTACGGCGGCGCCGGCCAGCCCGCGGGTGATGAAGTCCGACTGGCGCTGGTTGGAGGTCAGGTTGGCGTTGTCGGTGTAGGTCTCCTGCAACCCCACGTAAGGCGCGATGAACAGCGGCGGACCGGCGGGCGGGGGCGGCGCGGTCCCCATCTGCGGCAGGTCATAAGGGGCCGCCGCCGCCGGACCGGCGACCGCTGCGGCCGCTGTCGCACAGAGCGCAGTCGCCCAGAACAGGCGGCGCTTGAATCCCGCCCACGCGAAGTCGCCTGACATTCTCTAAGCCCCCCGATTGCCCTTTGACTTCAGGATCCTCTCGAATAGCGAACAGGGGATTGCGATTGATCCGTCTTGTTGAAGACGAGTGCGACCCTGGATTCGTCGAGCGGCCCTGCTTGTCTGTGAAGAATGCCCAGTCCTTCATCCAGATCAACACGCTTGGTCTGGCCCTTTGCTGCGACGAATAGGATCTGGCCGGCGTGACTGGCCAGCGAGATGGTCTCGCTGCACGACAGGACAGAGCCGGAGTCGATGATCACGATCCGCTGCTCGGGCCCTTCGTGCAGCCGCTCCAGCAGCGAGCGCATGCGTTCGCTGGCGATCAGTTCCGGCGCGGCGATCCGCGGCCGGCCGGCCGGAACGGCGTAAACGCCCTTCACGCTCGTCGAGTAGAGGATGTCGCTCATCTCGAGCTCGTCGTTCTCGAGGAAGTCGAGAAGGCCGAGCTCGTCAGCCAGCTTCATGCGCCGCGACAGGTCCGGGCTGCGCATGTCGGCGTCGATCAGGATGACGCGGCAGTCGCGCTCGAACATGAAGCTCATGGCGAGTCCCAGGGTCACTGTCGTCTTGCCCTCCCGCGGGCTGGCGCTGGTGATCAGGATGGTCCGCGGATCGTTTGCGGCCGCCGCCGGGCCGGCGTGGATGCGCGACATCATGTGGCGCTTGATCACCCGGAACTCCTCCCGCGTGCGGGATTCGTCGAAGTGCGGCGTGCGCACCGCGCCGATGCGTTTCACCTCGCCCGAGCGGGTGACGAACGGCTGCAGATGGGAGGTCGGCTCCTCCGGTGACCGGCTGGTCTCCGGGCTCGTCGCCATCAGGGTGGGAAGGTCGGCAATATTGTTCATGAAAGGCGCCCCACTAACCGTCTACTGCAAGGACCTGTACGTCAGCGACGCCAGGTTTCTGCCGATGGCGGCGCGCAGCGCGGCCAGCGGATGGGCGTAGCGCATCGCCGGTTTCGTGCTCCACGCCGGCTCCCAGGCCACCGTCCCGACGACCGGGAGCTGGAAGGCCTGTTCGAGCTCTCGCGGGGAGACGAAGATTCCCTTGATGGCCGCGCGCAGGTAGGCCGCGATCAGGCCGCCGCCGATGGCCACGACGGCCGCCAGCGCCAGGTAGAGCGGACGCTTCGGGCCGATCGGAAAATCCGGCACGGTCGGCTGGCGGGTGACCTGGTACTTGCCCGACCCGTCGGCGCCGTACACCGCCTCCGAGAGGCGAGCGGCTTCGCGCCGGGTGATCAGCTGCTGGTAGTTGATCCGCAGCATCTCGTCGTTGCGCTGCAGGTCCATCCACTGCGACTGCTGAGCCGGTGGCAGCACCGGCGCCGCGCGCCGCCGCGGTTGAGCGCTGCGCTGGGCGGTCTCCAGGCGGCGGCGCGCAGCTTCGACCAGCGGATTCTCCGCCGGCGCCGCCGGCGCAGCGGCCGGCGCGGCGCGGGCCTCCTCGTCGCGCGCGGCCACGGCCTCGGCGAGCTGGCGCTTGGCGGTGACCACATCCGGATATTGTTCGGTGAACTGGGTCCGCAACTGATCCACCCGGGCTTGCAGCGTATAGACCCGCTCCGTCGCCGCGGAGGTCTTGGCGGCCTGCGGCGCGGCGGCTTGCGCCACGGCCGTCTCATAGGCCGCCCGCGCGGCGGGCAGGTCCGACGCGACGCCCTCGTTCACCACCTCCGGCAGCGGCGCAGCGGCGAACGCCGGGTTGTTGCGACGGAAATCGGAGATCCGCACCTGCGAGTCGGCCAGCATCGCTTCGTAGGACGCGATCTGGTCGTCCAGGAACTTGCCGGCCTGGCGGAGCTCCTGCTGGCTGCGGTTCAGGTTGCGCGAGACGAACTCGGTCAGCAGCAGTTGCACGACGTTGCGGGCGCGGACCGGGTCGCTGTCGCGGTAGTGGAACTCGAAGAAGCCGTCGCCCTGGTCGGGCGCCACGACGATCCGACTTCTGAGCGAGGCGAGCGCCTGGGACATCGCCGCCTTGCCCATGCCGCTCGTGGCGGGGTCCAGCCGCCGGACCACCCGCTCGAGGTTCTGGTCGTTCAGCAGCGTCTTGGCGACCACGTACGGACTGCCGTAGTTGTCACCGACGAGGGAGACCCCTTGGGCGGCGGCGGCTATCGGGGTCTGCTTGTTCACGTACATCTGCCCCCAGGCGTCATAGACGTCGGGCATGCGCAGCACGTAGACGGCGGCCACGCCGAAGATCAGCGAGGCCGTGAAGACGGCCAGCCACTTGCAGAACCAGATGCGCCTGGCTTCGTCGTAGATCAGGGCGATGAGAGCGCCGATCATCTTGCTTCATCCCTTGCCGGCCGGCCGCTGGGCCGGTGGCGTCTGCGATTGATGCTCGGCCGCCGCGGCGAGCCCGAGAGTGAGGACCTGGCTGGCGTCAGAACCAGCGTTCCGGGATGCGGATGACGTCCCCCGGCAACAGGGTCTTGTTGGCCCGCATGTTCCCCGACCTGACGAGATCGCTCAGGTGCAGGGGATAGGTCCGGTAGCCGCCGTTCTCCCGGCGGATGAGCACCGCACGGTTGCCGCTGGCGAAGGTGTTCAGCCCGCCGACCTCTATCATGACGTCGAGCGCGGTGAGCCCGGCGTGATAGGGAACCGTCTTGGGCGTCACGGCCGCGCCGATCACCCGGATCGCGGCGGAGTTGGTCGGCGCCGCAAAGCTCTTCACCAGCACAGTGACCACCGGGCTCTGGATATAGCCGCCCAGCGCGTCGCGCAGATCGGCGGCCAGCTCGGTCGGCGTCTTGCCCTGGGCCTGGATGTCCTGCACCAGCGGCGTGGTGATCTTCCCGTCCGGCCGCACCGGCACGTCGGTCGAAAGCTCGGGATTCTTCCAGACGAAGATCTGAAGAATGTCGCCGGCCCCGATCTGGTAGTCCGACTGCGCGGCTATCGCCGCCGCCGGCGCGAGGCGAGCCGGCCCCGGCTCCGCCGTCGCCGCCAGCGGGACGCTGACGGCAAGCAGGCTCACAAACCCCAATGTTCGGATCGCGATCATAGCGCCCCCTCCACGACCAGTCTGGTCAGGCCTTATGGGTACGGGAGCGTCCGGCGGGCCGACATATCGAATGATGGTCTGGAGGTTCGGTCCCGCGGGCCCCTCGCGACGGCCGGTTTGATCGTCGCGGCAAGGGGCGGATGGGCCCGGCGGAACACGCGATTGGGCAGGCCGGCCCGTCGGGAAGCTTGGCTTTAATGGCCGGAACGAGATTTACATCCGTTATCTTGTGTCGCTTAACAAAAGAAATATCGCGGCACGGCCGAGGTGGGTTCGTCTGGCGTCGCGTCCTTGCAGGCGCAGGCACCAGCACGGAGGTGTGATGATCCCTTACGCGCGCCTCACCCCGGGGCCTGGCTTCCGCTGGACGCATGCGCTCTTCTATTACGCCCAGCGGCTAGTCACCCTGCCGGCGCCCCGCCGGGCCATCTCCAGGCTGCTCGCGGCCGCCGTCAACTGGCGGCAGGCGAGCGTGCGTGCCGGGTCGGTGGACGCCTACGGCGAGCGCGTGCTCGACGATCTGAGGCAGGACGGGGTGGCGCTGCTGGCGCCGCTGGCGTCGAAGCGCCGGATCGCGCGGATCTCCGCCTATTTCATGAAGGCGCCGGTAATCGGCCCCGATGGCGACCCGACCTCCCTCGACGACCTGCCCCCCGGCGTGCCGGCGGCGGCCTACGCGCTCGCGACGGTGCTCAACTGCCCGGACGTCATGGAACTCGTCAACTCGCCCGCCGTGATGCAGATCGTCGCCGCCTACCTGGGCTGCAAGCCCACCCTGTCCAGCCTCGGCGTGCGCTGGTCGTTCCCCACGTCCGGCGCGGGCGCCCGGTTCCAGACCTTCCACCGCGACGTCGACGACTGGCGGTTCCTGAAGCTGTTCGTGTACCTCACCGACGTCTGCGAGGACAGCGGACCGCATTGCTATGTGCGCACCTCGCACCGCAGCGCCTTCGGTTGGCGCAGCCGCGACTATC
>JAQGIJ010000141.1 GCA_028291285.1 Phenylobacterium sp.
CCAACGACGCCACGTTGGTCGTCAGGTCGTCGCCCCGTTCCTCGAAGCTCATCAGGACGCCCGGCTCATCGAAGCGTGTCGCCCCGTTGACCAGGAAGGTGAGGCCAAACAGCGTCTTGCCACAGCCAGCGGCGCCGGCGATCAGGGTCGGGCGGCCGGTGGGCAGGCCGCCGAAGAGGATGGCGTCGAGGCCGTCGATCCCGGTGGCGGACTTGGCCAGCTGCGCCTCGGCGGGGCGCGGAGCAGCATCAGTCTGGATCATTGGGGCGACCGGCTTTCGAGTTGGGCGAAGCGTCGCCGAGGAAGGCGCCACAGCTCCATCGGGAATCGGCAAGCGCGCAGACAGCCACGGCTTGCCCTTGGTCAAACCGGAGACTCACGGAGCGAAAGCCATACCCGGAATAGATTTCGAGGACTCGTGAACGCTGAATTACGACCAGGGTTCCGTGGATTCCACGAATTCGCGAAATAATCGCAAGCCATGAGACATGAAAATATTTGAGTGTAAACTGGGACCCCGAAGCTCTACCGCAAATAAATATTTCCGACTCAGGTAATTCGGTGCGGTACGGCGAAATAATTCAATCCCGTCGCGCGTCCAGCCGGCCCAGCCCTGGTGGACGGTCGCCCCGCCGTCATCGGCTCTTAGCTGGCGTCCAGGATCAGGACATTCGCCGCCGCTGCGGCCCAGCTCGATGCTTCGCGGTCGGACGCAGGCGCAGTCGCCACAGCTCGACAAGGAATTTCACGGCCAAGCTGTTGGAGTGGGCGGATTAACATGCATTAAGCCTCCGAGGGGGGCGCGTCGGGCTGCGATCCCCTAATCGGACCGTTGGGGGGACCCGCCATGACCATGCAATTTTACCTGACGCTGCCGACCATCGCCGGCTCCTCCACCTCCAGCGCCTACCGCGGGGCGTTCGAGGTGGACGCGTTCAGCCTCGACACGCAGTCGCCGGTCCCGGGGACCGTCGCAGCCGGCGCAGGCAAGCCGGACTTCGGTCCGCTGCAGGTCACCTTGCACGATGCGGCGGGGCTGACGCAGTTCCTGAAGCTGGTCTCGGACGGCTCGCACCTGACGGGCGCCAGCCTCATCGGCGTCCAGAACGCCGGGCCGACAGGTTCCGGGCTGGAGACCTATCGGGTCAACCTCGGCGGCCAAGTGATGATCACCGGGGTCCAGGAGTCGTCGGACGGCAGCTATGTCGTGACCCTCGACTACAGCAAGATCGGCATCGTCACCCACGCCGTCCAGGCCGACGGCACGCTCGGGCCGGCCCAGTCGTTCGGCTACGATATCCCGCAAAATACCTCCATCGCCCCGCCGTCCGACGTCGCTCCCCCGACGGCCGTGGCGCCGGTGCAGCCCACCACCTTCTTCGCCGTGATCGACGGCCTGAACGGCGGCTCGCAGGATGTTGCACACCAGGGGTGGTTTCAGCTCGACGGCTTCAACCTCAACGCCGCCAACATTGTCGGGACGTCGGGAGGGGGGCTCGCCGCGGGCAAGGTCTTCTACGCCCCGATCACCCTGACCCTGCCCAGCGAGACGGCCCTCACCGACCTGATGACCAAGCTCTGCCAGGGTTCGACCCTGAACGGCGTGCGCATCGAGGGCATGAGCACCGGCGTCGGCGGAGCGCAACTGGCGGTCTATGACCTCAGCTTGTCGGCCGTGCACATCACCGACGTCGCGCAGACCGAAAGCGGCGGCCTCTCCGTCACCCTGTCCTACGGCGCCATCCAGCTCAGCACCCAGGGTCTCGATCCTTCCGGAAACCTCACGCCAGCCTCAAACTTCAGCTGGGACATCGCCACCACCGCCATCCCGCCCTTCAGCGCCATCCCGGGGAGCGGCTCAGACGGCTCGTCGTCTTCCCCGCCCGCGGCGCCGCACGGCCTCCTGCTCGACCCCAGCACCGACAGCGCCGCCGCGGCTGACCACATCACCAACGCGCATCAGCTGGTGGTGGACGGGACCGCCCAGGCGAACCAGACGATCACCCTCTACGACACCGATGGTCATACCATCCTGGCGACGGGCGCCACCAATTCGGCCGGCGGGTTCAGCCTGACCACCAGCAACCTCAGCGAAGGCTCGCACGCCATCACGGCCGTGGCGCAGGCCAGTGGCCTTACGAGCTCCAGCTCAGCCGGCCTGGTGGTGACGGTCGACTCCACCGCCCCTGACGCGCCGACGAGCCTCGCCGACAGCGCGATCACCGGCGGCTACGTCAATCAAGCGAGCGACACCTTCAACCAGGCGCTCACCGGCACGGCGGAGGCCGGGGCGACGGTCAGCGTCTATGACGGAACCACCAAGCTCGCGAGCGTGACCGCCGACGCGGGCGGAGCGTGGAGCTATGGCCTCGGGCAGCTGTCCGACGGCCCGCATAGCCTCACCGCCACGGCGACCGACGCCGCCGGCAACACCGGCGCCGCCAGCACGGCGCTGACCTTCAACGTCGACACCGCTGCGCCCGATGCGCCGACCGGCGTGGCCGACGCGTCGATCGTCAATGGTTACGTCAACGCCGCCCAACAGGCCGCCAGCGCCTTGGCGGGCGCGGCCGAGGCCGGCGCCACGGTCACCGTCTACGACGGCTCGACCCTGCTCGGCACGACGACGGCCGACAGCAGCGGGACGTGGAGCTACAGCGTCTCCGCCCTGGCCGAGGGCGCCCACAGCCTCACCGCCACCGCCACCGACGCCGCCGGCAACACCGGCGGAGCGAGCGGGGCGCTGAGCTTCAAGGTGGACACCGCTCCCCCCGCCGCGCCCGCCGCCCTGGCCGACGGCTCGATCGTCAATGGTTACGTCAACGCCGCCCAACAGGCCGCCAGCGCACTCGCCGGCACGGCCGAGGCCGGCGCGACGGTCAGCGTCTACGACGGCTCGACCCTGCTCGGCACGACCACCGCCGGCGGCGGTGGGGCGTGGACCTACGGCGTCTCCAGCCTGGCGGAGGGGGCGCACAGCCTCACCGCCACAGCCACCGACGCGGCGGGCAACACCGGCGCCGCCAGCTCGACGCTGAGCTTCAAGGTGGACACCGCTCCCCCCGCCGCGCCCGCCGCCCTGGCCGACGGCTCGATCGTCAACGGCTATGTCGACGCCGCCCACCGGGCCGCCAGCGCGCTCGCCGGCACGGCCGAGGCCGGCGCGACGGACAGCGTCTACGACGGCTCGACCCTGCTCGGCACGACCACCGCGAGCAGCGGTGGGGCGTGGACCTACGGCGTCTCCAGCCTGGCCGAGGGGCCGCACAGCCTCACCGCCACAGCCACCGACGCGGCGGGCAACACCGGCGCGGCGAGCGGGGTGCTTGGCTTCAAGGTCGACACGCAGGTCGCGGCGCCGTCCGTGAGCCTGGTGACCGACAGCGGACTGGCCGGCGATCGGGTGACGAATTCGGGGGCTCTGACGGTCGGTCCCGAGAGCGGCGCCAAGGTGGAGTATTCGGTGAATGGCGGATCCACCTGGGCGACTTCCTTCGCGGCCGTCGAAGGCGCCAACACGGTTGCAGTCCGTCAGACCGACCTCGCCGGCAATGTCAGCGCGGCGACCACTCTCAGCTTCACGTTAGACACCAAGGCGCCCTCTGCGCCGACCGCTCTGGGACTTGATTTCAGCACCGACAGCGGCTTGCCGTTCGACAGGGTCACGAACGTCAACAAGGTGCTGATCAACGGAAAGGCTGAAGCCGGCGCCACGGTGACGCTCTTCGACACCAACGGAACCACGGTCATCGGCTCCGGCGCGGCGGATTCCTCCGGCGCCTTCCACGTCACCACGACGGCGTTGTCGGATGGCGTGCATTCGATCTCGGCCGGTGCGACGGACCTCGCCGGGAACGCCAGCCCGCATTCCTCGACGATGAACGTCACGATCGACACCTTCGCGCCCGCCCCGAAGATCACCAACATCGACAGTGGCGCAGGCGGGGTCGCGATCAGCGGCGTCTCGGAGCCCTTCACCGCCGTCACCATCTACGACGCCGGATCCTTGGTGAAGGTCGCG
Organism: Phenylobacterium sp.; assembly: GCA_028291285.1. Next base: position 4,022 of record JAQGIJ010000141.1, read on the forward strand.
GTGGCCGGCGCGGACGGGACCTGGACGACGCAGGTGAACGCGTCGGGCAACACCATCCACAACTACACTCTGAAAGCCGTCGACCTCGCCGGGAACCTCGGCGCCTCGACAGGCTCGGGGCTTTAGGCGCCGGCCGCGAACAAGACGCTCATCGGAACCTCCGGCGATGATCTCCTCTCCGGACGGCCCAATGACGTCCTCACCGGCGGCGCCGGCCACGACGTGTTCGTGTTCAATCCCGGCTTCGGCAAGGAGACCGTCACCGACTTCACGCCCGGCGCTGTCAGTGGCTCGGGGCAGGTGGTCGCCGCAGACGTGCTCGCCTTCGACCACACCCTTTTCGCGAACGCCTCGAGCGTCATGTCGCATGCGCGGCAGGTCGGCGCAGACACTCTGATCACCTACGACAATGGCGACATCGTCACCCTTCGCGGAGTGACGCTGAACAGCCTGCACGCGAGCGACTTTGTGTTTGTCTAGAGATCCTCCGCCACCTGGCGGTCCTCGAGCTTGAGCGTCGACCGGCGCCGAGCACGGCGCGCCGAGCGCAGCCGCCGGACGGGTGGAGGTCATCTGGACGGGCGGCGGCGCGGCTCTGGACGCGCAGCTGATGGCCATCGGCGCCGGTGAGGACGCGGGACCGGCGCATGTCCTTGGCGGCGGCCGCACGGCGACGCCCGACCGGGGTTCCGGCTATGCGGCGGATCCGGGCGCCGCCCAGCCGAGGCTTGAACGCATCCGGCTCGACCCCATCTTGGTGCGGCGCGAGGCGAACTTGGTGGATGCTTAGCCCGCCTGATCACCGGGCAGTCCTACCGACACCCTCACGACCGCCAGAACGATACGCAGCGGTGGTCCCGCCATCGTCCCTGCCCAGGGATGCGATCGTTCTGGCAAGCGCGCTCAGCAGACCCTTAGTTCAGGCCGCCGGGTTCAGGCCGCCTTGGGGGATCCCGCGCGGTCATCGACGCATTGGGTAGGCGAGCCCGCCGATCGCCACTCATGAGACAGGTTTTTCAGATCCGCCACGCCCTGACCGCGGCGCTCGCGTGCCTCGGGGCGGTGTCGTCGGCGCACGCCGCCGGCGCGCCCATCAAGGTCACCGTATGGAGCCTGCGAATTCCGGGCGGAAGCGTCCACGTGGACGTCTGCACCCGGGAGACCTTCCTGCGCGACAATTGTCCGTATTCCGGCTCGGCGCCCACGCAGGTCGGGGAGACGACGGTGACGGTCCCTGACGTTCCGCCGGGCGTGTACGCCGTCCAGGCCT
>JAQGIJ010000145.1 GCA_028291285.1 Phenylobacterium sp.
CGGCGCTGTCCTCGATCTGGCCGAGCGGCAGGCGGCCCACGTCGATCAGGTGCTGCGGCTGCTCGATGTCCAGCTTCATCAGGTCGAGCAGGTTGGTGCCGCCGGCGATGAACTTCGACCCCGGCGTCTGGGCCGCCGCCTTCACGGCCGCCAGCGGGTCGGTGGCGCGCTCGTAGGTGAAGGGCCTCATGCCGTGGCCTTCGCGGCGGCCTTGATGGCGTCGACGATCTGCGGATAGGCCGAGCAGCGGCAGATGTTGCCGCTCATCCGCTCGCGGATCTCCGCATCGGTGAGGCGGGCGCGCTCGGCGATGTCGTCGCCGGCCTGGCTCGGCCAGTCGGCCTCGACCTCCTGCAGCATCGCCACCGCCGAGCAGATCTGGCCGGGCGTGCAGTAGCCGCACTGGAAGGCGTCGGCCTCCAGGAAGGCGGCCTGCATGGGATGCAGCTTCTCGGGCGTGCCCAGCCCCTCGATGGTGATCACCTGGTCGCCGTCGTGCATCGCGGCCAGCGACAGGCAGGCGTTGATTCGCACCCCGTTCACCAGAACCGTGCAGGCGCCGCACTGGCCGTGGTCGCAGCCCTTCTTGGTGCCGCTGAGCGCAAGGTGCTCACGCAGTGCGTCGAGCAGGGTGGTGCGCGGGTCGAGGTCGAGCGCCCGCGCCTGGCCGTTGACGGTGATCGTGGTCCGCAAGAACGGCCCTCCCGGGATTTGAAACGGCCGCGCCGCAGCGGCTCTGGATGCGGTCTATTTGTGGTCAGGCTTCGCCCGGCGCCAGGGCCCGTAAGGACAGGGCGTGCACCGGTCCCGCCAGCTCCTCGGCGAGCGCGCGGTAGACCATCCGCTGGCGGGCCACCTTGGCGGCGCCTTCGAACGCTGCGGCCTCGATCAGCACGTTGAAATGGCTCTCCCCGCCTTCGCGCGCGCCGGCGTGCCCGTGGTGCCGCGCGGAGTCGTCCTCCACCTCCAGCCGGGTCGGCTGGAAGGCAGCGGTCAACTTGTCGCGGATAGTTTCAGCTATGGCGCCCATCGCCCGCATCTTCAATTCTTGAACGCAACGCTCGTCCCCCCATACTTGCCCGATGCCCGGCGCGTTTCAATACAAGCCCAAATTCCTGGACATCCGCGTCCGCCCGCCCGCCGACGAGGAGGCGAGGGCCGCGGAAGAGGACGTCAACGCCCTGAAGCCGGGCGAGCGGGCGTGCGACCATCCGGGCTGCCGCCAGGCCGCGTCCGCCCGTGCGCCGAAGTCGCGCGACATGCTCAACGAGCACTACTGGTTCTGCCAGCCGCACGCAGCGGAATACAACCGCAACTGGGACTTCTTCGCCGGCATGAGCGAGGGCGAGATCCGCAAGCGCCAGCAGGACGAGCTGTTCACCGGCGGCCGACCCACCTGGGAGATGAAGGCCGGGCGCTTCTCGCGCGAGGCGGCCAGCTTCTCGGCCAAGTTCAGCAAGGGCAAGGGCGAGGGCTACCGCGACCCGTTCAACCTGTTCGGCAAGGGCGGCGCCTCCCCGCGGCCGGCGGAGCCGGAAGGCCCCAAGCTCGGCAAGATCGAACGCAGTGCGCTGGCCGAGCTCGACCTCGAGGCCGGCGCCAAGGGGCCCGCCATCCGCACCCGCTACACCGAGCTGGTGCGCCGCCTGCACCCGGACGCCAATGGCGGCGACCGCGCCGGCGAGCACCGCCTGCAACGGGTGATCCGCGCCTACCAGGCCCTGCGCAAGGCGGGCATGGTCTAGGCCGACCGCCCTACCCCACCTGCCCCTTCTCGCAATGCGAGTGGCGGCCTTCGATCTCGCAGCGGTTCATCAGCCGGCCGTCAACATCCCAGACCTTGACCGTCCAGCGGTCGGCGCGGCGCCGCTCCAGGGTCATGAAGCCGAAGCCGGCGATCCACGAGCTGAACGCCTCGACGCGGGCGCCGGCCGCAGGGCTGGCGTCGGCCGGCAGGTTCGCGGGCAGGGGCACGATGTCCTCCTGCGTGCCGGAGAAGCCGGCGATGAACTGGCTCGGGTGGTCGCTGGCGAAGCTCACCTGCTGCCACAGGTGGATGTGCCCGGAGAGGATCACGTCGACGCCCTTGGGCAGGATCGCGGGGTTGGCTTCGGCGAACACCGACTGGATGCCGCCGGTGACCGGCTCCAGCACCGCCTGGCCCGCCTTCATCTCGGCCGCGAAGCCCAGGATCGGCTTGTGCAGCGCCAGGAAGGTGAAGCCCGCGCGATGCGACAGCCGCTCGACCGCGGCCGCGTCGGCGGCGAAGGGCGCGTGGCGCGGATCGCCGGCGGGCGTCGGCTTGGTCCCCGCGGTGGTCAGGTCCGCGACGACGACCTGGGCGCCGGCGCCCAGGGGGATGGCGTAGGGCGCGCGGTCGTCGCCGGCGAGGTCGCGCGCGGGCTCGTTGCAGTCCGTCTCGGCCCGCAGCGGCCGCGGATCCAGGAAGCGCATCCAGCCCTGGCCGGCGCGGGCGCAGTCCTCGTGGTTGCCGCGCACCAGGACCCACGGCGCGGCGGCCAGCAAGGGCGCGCCCGGGCTGAAGAAGTCCGCCTGCCAGGCGTCCCAGCCATAGCCCCAGGGCGAACCCGCGCAGTTCGCCGCACCCGCCTCGCAGGGGTTCTCCCGGTACTCGTAGTCCCCGACATGTAGCACCAGGTCCGGCTTCCAGGCCGCCGCGCGCAAGGCGACCCGGTGGAAGGGATAGGCCGCGGGGTCGTTGCAGGCCTGATAGGCGTGGTCGGCGGCCTTCATCCGGCAGCCGGTGTCGCCGATCACCACGATGCGCCGCACCACGGCCTTGGGCGCGGGGAGCGTGCGGCCCGCGACGACGACGCGCCGCGCGCCCTTCGGCAGCCGGGCCTCGCAGGCGGTGACCGGGAAATCCGAGGCCTTGGAGAGCTTCGGGTCCGAGGCGGTGGGCCGCTGCGGCGCGCCGCCCGCCGCGACCCGCAGCCGCATCGGTCGGACCTTGCCGTCGATGGTGATCGAAGGACAGGCCCGAGCCTCGGTGATCACGCGCGCCTGAGCCGCGCCGTCCGGCCCCATGACCACCATGGCGGAAAGCTCGCCGGCGGCCACCTGACCGGCCAGGGCGAGCGCGAGCACGGCCACGGCCGGGCCCATCTTGGATCGACCCCGCCTGCGCGCCATGCCCGCCTGTCTCCTAGAAGTTCACGCGTGCGGAGACCTGGAAGTCCCGCCCGGTCTGGAAGTAGTAAAGGTCGGTGGCCGAGAGGGTGTTGAACACCTTCCCGCCCTGCTTGATCTGCACCAGTTTCTTGGTGTCGAACAGGTTGTAGATCGCCGCCTCGAGCCGGATGCGGCCGAGATTGCGCACCACGGTCAGGTCGACGTTCGCGTAGGGCTTGACCTTGAAATTGTCCGGCTCGCCTTCCGCGCCCCATTGCGTGCCGACCAGCTTGTCGGTGAGCGAGATCGACCAGTCCTGCGGCTTCCAGATAATGCCCGCGGCGGCGGTCCACTTGGGGGCGTTGGCGATCTGCTTGCCGCCAGTGACGATCACGGGCTGGCCGGCGATCGTGGTCGCGCCGCCTTCGGCCTTGGCGCTGTTCAAGGAGCCGTTGGCGAAGAGGAAGGTCTGCGCGGCGACCTCGAAGGTCCCCTGCGCCTCGGCGCCTTTGTAGATGGCGCCGCCGAGGTTGTAGAAGATGGTCTCGCCGGCCTGCGGGCCGCTGGTCACCGAGATCGACTGGAACTTGTTCTTGAACTCGATGTAGTAGAGGTCGGCGTCGAGGCTGAACCGGCCGCCGTGGAAGACCGTGCCCACCTGGTAGTTCTTGCTCTCCTGCGGCTTCTCGTCAGCCGGATTGGGGATCTGCACCTGCAGCGTGCTGAGCGGCGGGACCAGCATGCCGGTCGCATACTGCGCATAGGCCGACCAGTTCGAGGCCAGCTTGTAGTTCGCCGTCAGGAAGTAGAGCGTCTTGGTCCAGGTGGCCGAGCCGTTGAACACCGTGCCGGAGCCCTGGTTGATCGGCGCGTTCACCGTGCGCTTGAAGTGGACGTACTTGACGCCGGGCGTGATCGTCAGCGCGTCCGTGGGCCGGAATTCAAAGTCGACGAACGGCTCGTACTGGTCCCAGGTGGAGGCCTGGACGTAGTTGATGTTCGAGGCCGCGCCGCGCAGGCAGGTGACGCCCGGCTGCAGCGTCGGGCACTTCTCCGCAAGATCGGGCAGCCCCGTGTTGAGGTCATAGTCCTTGCGCGCGCGCTTGGACTTCGAGGTCTCCAACCAGACTCCCGCCTTGATCGCGCCGAACGGCAGGTCCTGGGTGACCCGCAGGACGTCGCCGTAGACGTGGTAGTAGTTGAGCTTGGTGTAGCCGGGGATGTCGCCCGCGGGGATGGTCTTCTCCGGCGCCCGCGTGCCGGTGGTGTCCTGCGGCGAGAGCGTGTGGTTTGAGTAATAATAGGTGTAGGCGGTGTTATCGAGGTGGGTCGATGACGTCAGGTCGCCGTCCAGCCGTGCATAGTTGAAGTTTGTCTTCTTCTTGACCGTGTTGTACTCGGTGAAGAAGGGCGAGGTCTTGTCGCCGCTCTGGAGAGCGAACCGCTTGCCCAGCGTGTTCACCTGCGCCAGCGTCAGCCCGTTGTTGTCGTCCTGGTAGACCCAGGTGTAGTTGTACACACCGTAGAGGGTCAGCTTCCAGCTGTCGTTGATCGGCGTCACCGAGCGCAGCATGAAGTTGGCGCCCTGGGAGTTCGAGCTCGTCAGATAGCCGTCGGTGGTGAAGGCCGAGACGCCGATCAGGGCGCGCGTGCCGTGCAGCGCGTCGATGGTCCCGGTGTTGGCCTTCACGATGGCTTGCCAGCTGTTCCACGAGCCGGTGGTGACCGAGGCCGAGCCGCCGGCCTCCTCCGCCACTTCCGGCGAGAACAGGTTGATCGAGCCGCCGAAGCTCGCCTGCCCCATCTGGCCGGCCTCGCCGGGCCCGCGGTCGACCACCACCGCGCCGATGGTGGCGGCGGGGAAGAAGGAGGTCGAGTGGTGGGTGGGGTCGTTGGTGTCGCCGAACGGGATGCCGTCGTAGGTGACGTTGTACTGCCCGTCCTGGAAGCCGCGCAGCGTGGTCTTCGTCTCGTAATAGCCCGGGCCGTTGAAGGAGAGACCCGAGATGCTGGGGCTCAGCAGGACCGCCTGGGTGTAGTCGCCGGTCTGCGGCACGAACTGGTCGATCGCCTCGCGGGTGATGATCGCCTGCGGTTCGGTGGCCTCCAGCGAGGCCTTCACCGGCGCCGCCCGGGCCGCGTCCGTCGTGCCGACCACCGTCAGCTCGTCCACGCGGTTGCCGTAGTCCGCCTGTTCGTTGGTGGGCTTGGCGAGGTCGTCGGCCAGCGCCGGCGCGCCCGCCAGCACCAGCGCCAGGGCCGAGCCGACGGCCAGGGAAATGCGACGGCCCGCGCGACGGCGAGCCTGCAAGTGTGTCGATGTCATTATGCCCCTTCGCCGACGAGTCGCCGACGTCCCTCGTTATTTGAGGCGGCTAATCGGGGGTTCCATGACAGCTAGGCAAATGAAGTTTTGACGTCACCTTGATGACGACCTGACGACAACTTTAACCTAAGCCACACTACAGCTTGGGGATTTCCCGATCCATTTGGTCTGCGGCCGGAACATCTCCCGGCCGCTTCCGGTCACGGGGCGCCGGCCAGCCGGGCGAACCACGGCGTCATCCGCGCGATCGCCTCCTCCACCTCGGCGGTCGAGACCGCGAAGCTGAAGCGCATGAAGCGGTGGCCGTCCACTGGATCGAAGTCGACGCCGGGCGCGGTGGCCACGCCGGTGTCGCGCAGCAGGCGCTCGCAGAAGCCGAGGCTGTCGCCGGTCAGGTGGCCGATGTCGGCCCAGACGTAGAAGGCGCCGTCCGGCGGCGCGATCGACCGCAGGCCCAGTTGTGGCACGGCGGCGAGCAGTAGCTCGCGGTTCCTGCGGTAGACCGCGACATGCCCCTCCAGCTCCGCACGCGCGTCCATGGCCGCCAGGCCGGCGTGCTGGCTGAGCGACGGCGCGGTGAGGAAGAGGTTGCCGACATAGGCCCGGGCCCGGGGCGCGTGGGCCGCCGGCGTCAGCAGCCAGCCGAGCCGCCAGCCGGCCATGCTGAAGTATTTCGAGAAGCTGTTGATCACCAGCGCGTTCGGCTCGAACTCGACCAGGCTGCGGGTGCGTCCGGCGTAGCTCAGCCCGTGATAGATCTCGTCGGAGACGATGCGGATGCCCCGCGCGCGGCAGACCTCGGCGATGGCGGCGAGCTCGTCCTCGGCGATGATCGTGCCGGTGGGATTGGCCGGGCTGGCGACGATGACGCCGGCGGGCGCGGGATCGAGGTCGGCCAGCGCCTGGGCGGTCAGCTGGTAGCGCACCTGCGGCCCGCAGGCGATCTCCACCGGCGCCATGTGCAGCGCCTTCACCACATTGCGGTAGGCGACGTAGCCGGGCCGCGCGAAGGCGATCCGGTCGCCGGGGCTGAAGGCGGAGGCGAGCGCCAGCACCAGGGCCGGCGAGGCGCCGCAGGTCAGCACCACCTGCTCCGGATCGACCTTCACCCCACAGGTCTCGTCGTAGTGGCGCGCGATCCGGGCGGTGAGCGGGGCGCTCTCCCAATAGCCCATCGCCTCGGTGTCCAGCACCCGGTGCGCTACCTCGATCGCGGCGCGGGGCGCGCCGGTGGACGGCTGGCCGAACTCCATGTGCAGGATCGAGCGCCCTTCCGCCTTCAGCCGGTGGGCGATGCGGGACAGGCCGATGGCGTGGAACGGGTCGATCTCGGCGGACATGGCGCTGCCCTAGCCGGCCCTCCCGCACCTGTCATCTCGGAACGCCTTGTTCTGTTCCTGCGCAAGCGGGGAAGAGCGGATGGGGAGTTGACCTTCCCGCCCATCGACGCGAAGCCAGCGCCACAATGGGAGGGGCCCCAGATGCCGGATGCGCAAGCCGCGCCGTCCACGCGACGCGTGCTGATCGCCAGCCTGGTGGGCACGGCGGTGGAGTTCTACGACTTCTACATCTACGCCACCGCCGCCTCGCTGGTGCTGGGCCCGCTGTTCTTCCCGGCCGCCTCGGCCTCGGCGCAGCTGCTCAGCGCCTACGCCACCTTCGCGGTGGCCTTCTTCGCCCGGCCCCTGGGCGCGGCCTTCTTCGGCCACTTCGGCGACCGTATCGGGCGCAAGTCGACGCTGGTGGCCTCGCTGATGACCATGGGCGTCTCGACGGTGCTGATCGGGCTCCTTCCGGGATATGCGCAGATCGGCTGGCTCGCGCCGGCCCTGCTCTGCGTGCTGCGCTTCGGCCAGGGCTTCGGCCTGGGCGGCGAGTGGGGCGGGGCGGCGCTGCTGGCGGTGGAAAACGCCCCGCCCGGCTGGCGCGCGCGTTTCGGCATGTTCCCGCAGCTGGGGGCGCCGGTGGGCTTCATCGCCGCCAACGGCCTCTTCCTGCTGCTGGGGCTCGTGCTCACGCCCGACCAGTTCAAGGCCTGGGGCTGGCGCCTACCATTCCTGCTCAGCGCCGTGCTGGTGGCGGTGGGCCTCTGGGTGCGGCTGAAGCTGACCGAGACGCCGGCCTTCAAGGCGGCGCTGGCCGAGGCGCCGCCGCAACCCGCGCCGCTGGGCGAGGTGCTGACCCGCTACCCGCTGGCGACGCTCGGCGGCACCTTCGCGGTGGTGGCCTGCTTCGCCATCTTCTACCTCACGACGGCGTTCGCGCTCGGCTACGGCGTCGGCACGCTGAAGTACTCCCGCGAGAGCTTCCTCGCCGTCGAGCTCGGGGCGATCGTCTTCCTGGCCGCGGGGATCGTCGCGGCGGGCTGGTGGTCGGACGCCGCCAACCCGCGCCGGGTGCTGATGACCGGCTGCGCGGGCACGGTGGCCGCGGGCTTCCTGCTGCCGGTGATGATGGGCGCGGGCTCGCTGGCGCTGATCTGGGCCTTCCTGTCGCTGGCGCTGTTCCTGATGGGCTTCGTCTACGGCCCGCTCGGGGCCTTCCTGCCGAGCCTGTTCCCGACGCGCGTGCGCTACTCGGGCGCGTCCATCGCCTTCAACGTCGGCGGGATCATCGGCGGGGGCCTGGCGCCGATCGTCGCCGCCGCGCTGGCCGCCAAGGGCGGTCTGCCGCCGGTGGGCCTCTACCTCTCCGCGGCGGCGCTGATCAGCTTCGTGGCGCTGGCGCCGCTGGGTCGCCGGGCGACCCACGACGTCGGTTGAAATCCGCGGCTCCGGAGCCCACATCAAGGTGCTCCGGCGCTGTTCCCGGAACCGCCTCGGCCAGCTGCACGCGACTCGCGCGCGCGGCCGGGCGAGTCCCGTTTGCGTCCGTCATCCCAAGCCTGTAATCGACCGCCCATGGCCGCCTTTGACACCACCGAAGACAAGCTGATCACGCTGACCCCCGATCACGAGGTCGACGTGCGCTCGACCTTCAGCGTGGATTTCGACATGAAGGTCCCCGCCTTCTCCGAGCGGGACCCGCACGTCCCCGACGTCGACGAAGCCTACAAGTTCGACCCGGAGACCACGCGCGCCATCCTCGCCGGCTTCGCCTTCGACCGCCGCGTCATGGTCCAGGGCTATCACGGCACCGGCAAGTCGACCCACATCGAGCAGATCTCCGCGCGCCTCAACTGGCCGCTGATCCGCGTCAACCTCGACAGCCACGTGAGCCGGATCGACCTGGTCGGCAAGGACGCCATCGTGCTGAAGGAAGGCAAGCAGGTCACCGAGTTCCGCGAGGGCATCCTGCCGTGGGCGATCCAGCGTCCGATCGCGATCGTCTTCGACGAGTACGACGCCGGCCGCCCGGACGTGATGTTCGTCATCCAGCGGG
>JAQGIJ010000153.1 GCA_028291285.1 Phenylobacterium sp.
TCGGCCTGCGTCCAGATCCTGGTCATCCTGGTCGCGCTCCTGCTCGCTCTGACGCCCTTCGGTCAGAGCGGCCAGTTGCTCGGCGCGCACGCACGCGACCTTGGGAGCGACTTTCGGCTCGGCAAGGTCACGATATCTCCGCTCGGCGTCGCGGGCGGCGTGGCGACGTTCTTCGTGGGCGTCGGCCTGGCGCACCTCGCCCGCTCCTGGGTGGTGCGGCGCTACCTTCCGGTCACCCGTTGGGACGCGGGCGTGCGCAATTCGGTGAGCACCGGGATCAGCTATGTCGGTATCGGCATCGCGCTCGCCTGCGCGCTCGCCGTCACGGGCGTGGGTCTGCAGCAGATCGCTCTGATCGCCAGCGCACTCTCGGTCGGCATTGGCTTTGGTCTGCAGCAGATCGTGCAGAACTTCGTCGCCGGCATCATCCTGCTGATCGAGCGGCCGGTGAAGGTCGGCGATTCCATCAGCGTCGGGGGGGTAGAAGGCGACGTTCTCAATATCCGGGTTCGCGCCACCGATATTCGCAGTCCCGACGGCTCGATGATGATCGTGCCCAACTCGAGCCTGATCACCTCCAACGTGCAGAACAAGACGGTCGGCCAACCGCATACCCGCATCCAGCTGCAGGTCACCGTGAGCAAGCCTGGCGACGTTGGGAAGGCGCGGGACCTGATCCTGGAGCTGGCGGGCGCCCGGCAGGACATCCTGAAGTCCCCCCCGCCCGAGGTCTTCATCGACGCGCTTACCAGCGGGGGCGGCGCGAACCTCGAAGCTTGGCTCTACGCCGCCGATCCCCGGGCCTCGAACCGCATCAGGAGCGACCTGTATTTCGCCCTGCTCGACGCCTTCCAGAAGAACACGATCGGCATGTGACTGACGCCGGGATCACCCGCACCGGCATCATCGAAGACATGGCCGCCGAAGAGTGCGGCAGGTGATCGAGGTCAATCTGACAGGCGCGTTCACGTGCTCACGCCGCCGCCGCCGGCTCGGCCGCCATCGCCACAACAGGTCGCCGCGGGATGAACACCGCCAAGGCGAGGGTCGCCAGCGCGCAGAGCGTCATGGCGATGAAGGTCGCCACATAGGCCTGCTCGTCGGGGAAGCTCCTGCCGCCGAGGCTGACCGACGACGTGGCCAGGGTGAAGGCGAGCATCAGCGTGCCGATCCCCTGCGCGAAGGACCGGATCACCTGGGTCAGGCCGGTGGCCTCGCTGGTCCGGTCCTCAGGCGTGGCCTCGATGATCAGGGCCGGGGCGCACGCGAAGATCACCGTACCGGCCGGCGCGAGCATCAGGACCGCGATGGCTATGACGGCGAACACGGAGCCGTGGAAGAAGATCAGCGCGCCGCAGCCGACGACGTTCACGGCGGCGGCCAGGATGATCATCGGACGCATGCCCCGCCGCTGCGCCGCATAGCCCGCCGCGATGCCCGCGGAACCGGAGCCAAGGTTGGTCAGCAGCTTCAGAAAACCCGCCACGGTGGCGGTCAGGCCCAGGCCGACGCCGGTCCACGCGGGCTGCTGCAGCAGCGGCAGGACGACCGTGGGATAGATCAGGGGACCCAGCGCGGTCACGAACACCACGGCGTTGACGACGGCGATCTGTGGAGACTTGAACAGCCGGACGTTGATCAGCGGGTTGGTCTGGCGCAGCTCGTGCCAGATCCACAAGACCAGGCCGACGATGCCGGCCAGGATCAGACCTCCCGACAGAGGCGCGAGCCACCCCTGGGATCTGGCGTTGGTCAGCCCCAGCAAGACCGCCACGATCGGCAGGACCACGGCCGCGCCCCCGATAAGGTCGAGGGGTCCCTCGGTCTTGCGCGCCGTCCGCGAACCGGGCGCCAGCCAGACCAGCACCAGCGAGAGGGCCGCAACGCCGCCGCTCACCAGGAAGATTCCCTGCCAATGGCCGGTGTCGACGATCACCCCGCCCAGCACCGAGCCCAGGCCGTAGGCGAAGGCGAAGGTGCCGCCCAGCAACCCGACTCCCAGGTTGAGCTGGCGAGGCTCCGTCTCTTCCCGCAGGATCCCGAACGCCAGCGGCAGCACGGACATCGAGGCGCCCTGCAGGGCGCGCCCCACGATGATGACGCCGAGGTTCTGGGCGAAAAAGCTCAGCATCGAGCCGACGAGGGCCGTCGCCAGCATCAACAAGAGGATCTTCTTGCGCCCGTAGAGGTCCCCCAGTCGACTGCAGACCGCCGCGCTCGCCGCCGCGGTCAGCGAGAAGATGGTGTTCAGCCATCCGACGTGCACCGGGTCGCCGTACACCCCATAGAGGTGGGCGAGGGCCACGTTGATCATGCTGCTTTCGAGCGAGCAGGTGATCTCCGCGACCACCAGGGCGGTCATCAGGAACCAGAAGCGACCTCTTGACAGCGTCATCGCTACTATTGGGACCGGAGGCCAGCCAGCAACGCCGGCAGGGTGTCACGGCCCAGCCGCCGCGAGGCCTCGGCTGACCAGCCTGCAGCGGCGTCGGGCGTCTCCAGGCTGTCCTTGAACGGCATCTCCAGCGTCAGACCGACGGCGCCAAAACGTCGTGCGACAGCGCGTGTGCACATCCCCGGGGCTTCATCGCCGGCATAGGTCGGCGGGTAGCCGACCTTGGTCTGGAAAGCCGGGCTGGCGGCCAGCAGGGCCGACTTGAATCGCTCGATGCCGGCGATCTGCGAAGGGCTCGCCGTTGGATCCACGTCCGCGCCATCGACGAAGACGTGCGGCAGCGTTTCGTCACCATGCACGTCCAGGCTGAGGTCGACGCCCGCCAGATCCATCGCCGCCAGCACCGCCGCGACCTCGGGCGCACGGGCCGGATCGGGCGCATGCCATTGGCGATTGAGGTCCAGGCCCGCCGAGTTGCCTCGCAGGTTGCCGCGCGCCGCCCCGTCGACATTCACCAGCGGCACCATGTGCACCGTGGCCGCCGTCAGCAGGGTCTGGGCCGTGGCATCGGCGGGATCGAGCAGCCGGTCCAGCGCCCCCTCCATCCACCAGCTGGCCATCGTCTCCCCGGAATGCTGGCGGCCCAGCAGCCAGACCTGGCGGCGCCCGGTCCCGAACCTGAGGCGATCGATCGGCCGGCCGTCCACCGAACGCCCCAGCACGTCGGCGCTGGCCCCGGCGGCGGTCGCGCGCGAGAGCAGTGCCTTGTGCCGCCGGTCGTCATAGGGCGCGAAATAGGCGACCCAGAGCTCATCGCCGCGCGGCCGGCCCCGGATCTCCAGCACCCCATCCACATAGCGGGTGTCGGCCCGCGTCCAGGCCTCGCCGTCCGAGCTGACACAGGCCTGATAGCCGATCCAGCCCTCGGGATAGCTCGAAGCCCCCGCATTCAGGATCCGCAGGGTCAGCGCTCGCCCGGACGCGTTGCGGACACGGAAGTAGAACCACTGGAACCAGGGGCCATTGGAATCCGGCCGAAGGCTCAGGTCTGCGGCGGCCTCGCCTACGGTCTCGACGATGATATTGCCGCCATGGAAGTCGGCCTCGATCACCAGGCTCATGCAGAGCTCCTGAACGGCGGCGCCACGCCGGTCGGCGGATAGCGAACGCGAGCCTAGCCGGATCAGCTCTTGAACGAGCCGGTGACCTGCGAGGCCGTGTAGCCCTGATCGACGATGATGTTCTCCCCGGTCAGACCGCTCGCGGCAGGGCTGCAGAGGAACAGCAGCACCGAGCCCATCTCCTCCGGCGTCAGGTGCTTCACGCCGGTGGCGGCTCGGTAGTCGCTGGCGTAGGCCAGCCAGATGTCGGCATTGGCTCTCGCCAGCGGCGTGTCGGTCGGCCCCGGCAGGATGGAATTGATGCGGACACCCTGCTTCAGCAACTCGCAGGCGCGGCTGGCGACGTAGGCGCACATCGCGCGCTTCGAGAACACGTAGCCATCGGCGCTGGTCCTGCCATCGGCTGTGGTGTGCGCTGCGACCCAGTCCTGCTGGGCGCCCCAGTCGGAGGTCGAGAGCAGATCCCGCATCTCGGGCAAGGCCTGCTGCCATCCGTTCCCCGCCGTCGAGGAGATGACCGCAATCGCGGAGCCCCGCCCGATCGCGGCCTTCGCGAGCAAGCCTTCGATCAGCCGGCGCTGCCCGATGAAGTTGATGAGGATCAGGCCCGGCGTGCCGTCCGCCACGCCCGCGCAGGAGAACAGCGCGTCGATCGGACCGTCGAGCCGCTGGACCGCGGCGTCGATGCTGGCCGGAGCGCGCAGGTCGAGGCGAATGAATTCCTTTGCCGGAAAGGTGGGATCGGCCACGTCGAGAACAATGACCTCGCCGCCGAGCTCGGCAGCCTGCCTGGCGGCCGCAGCCCCCATGCCCGTCGCGCCGCCCACCACGACAACGCGTCGCCCATTGTAATCCAACATCCAACCTCCCTCGGTTTCCTTGCGGGTCATTGAACGGCGCAAACTCCGGCTGCGCCGTCCTGTCTCGACTTCGGTCGCATACTAAGACAGCCGGGCGGTTTCCAACAACCGAGGCGGTGGAACGTGCTCCGCAGCGCCATTGCACCGCTTCTATGGGCATAAAAAGCGTGCCGGAAACGCTTACGTCCTCGGTGGAATGATCCGGGGGGGACGATCGTCGCCCGCCAAGGTTGAACTTCGGCTCCCGTTATGGATTTACCTCCGTCATGAAGAAAGCGTCAGAGTACCGCCTGCACGCCCAAGAGTGCCGCGCGCTCGCGGCGGCAATGGATCTGGACGAGCAGCGCACGCAGCTGCTGGAGATGGCTGCCCACTGGGAAAATCTCGCGTCTGACCGCCTCGCGCTGATCGAAAGGCATCCCGAACTCGCTCAGGATGGTGAGCACGAGGAAGAGCGGAGCTGGAAGAAGCGCGCTGCCGCCGACGGCGATCGTTCCCCCAGCTAAGGGTCAGGATCGCCGCATCTTCCTCGCCCTGCCCGCGAGCGTGCCTGGCGGCCATAGAGGACGCATTGACTCTCCGGCGTCGTCGACCAAGCTGCCCGCGGAACGGCTCAGGGCCATGGGGGAATGCGAGATGATCCAGCGCGGCGCAGCGGCGTGCGAGGCGACCGGCATCCCCCTGCTGCACGCAGACGCCTTCCAGGAGGTCGCAGACGCGACCGGGAACGTGATCGCCAGCCGCGCGGTGGGCAAATATGCGACCGGCCCGATCCTCGAAGGCTATGCCTCCAAAGGTTTTCATAACAAGGCGAAGTCCTGCAACTGGGGTCCGATGGCGGGTTTCGTTCTGGACGACCCGCGCTTCACCAAGGTCGGCGGCACCGCCAAGGGCCGCGATGAGCAGGCGCATGCGCTGCTGCACGCCATCGCAGAAGCCGCCGTTGAGGTGCCGCTTTACATCTCCGAAGCCCGCCGCAGGTGGCTGACGAGCCAACTCCTCATCGATCCCATATCGGCAGCGCCGGGGCACCATCGTTGCCAAGCGGTCTCGCCGTGGGGCCTGGCGCTCGATTTTCGACTGCAGCGCGCGCGGCCGCAGGGCGCCAACGAAGACATGTGGGCCGTGCAGTACAAGGCCGCAGACCGCCAGAGCGCGCGGGCGACCGGCGCCGGCGGGGACGGGGAATGGATCGCGGTCATGGCGATGCGCGACCCGCTGTGCACGATCCCGGCCGCCGACTATCGCGCCGCCACCACGGGGGACTACGACCTGTTCGCGATCTGGGCGCGGAAGGCGAACTACAGTCCGGGCAAGCTCGACATGCGCCTTGTCGCCAACGCCGACCTTGAACGCCGGATCAAAGCTGGGCACGGCACGCCGACGGGAGAGGACGCGCACCTCGGCAATGTCACGCCGCGGATCTTGGCGGTGCGCGAGGCCCTCAACACCGCCATCGTTCGCCGCGGCTACACCGGCGGCAATATGGTCCACCACAGCGACGAGGGCGGGCGCCCCTTCGTGAATGACATCGACCTGCCGGTGTTCGCGGTCATTCCCGGCAAGCGCGGCTGTTACGCAATGCTGTCGGTCGAGGACCTACGCCAGTTCATCACCCAGGAACTCGATCGCCAGTATGCGCCGGTCTTCCACCCCGGATGGATGAGGCAGCTGGTGTTCGCCGGACGCGACGGCGGCACGGACCTGAAGGCGGAGCTCCTGGCCAAGACCGCTCACCGCCGCTGAGCGGGGCCGATTGGCCGCGGGTCATCGCAACGCTACCCCGATCGCCCAGGCCGCCCCAAACCGGGCGTTCACCGCACAGGCGTCGAGGCCCAGCCGCCCCCGAGCGCCTTGAAGACGGCGATCTGATCCTGGACCAGGGCGGTATCCGAGGCGGCGGCCGCGGCCTCCGCCGCCACGGCCGATTGCTCGGCGCTCAGAAGGTCGAGCTGGCTGCTCGCGCCGGCCAGGAACTGGCCGTGCGCGAGTTCGTAGACGCGATGCGCCTTCGCCTGCGCCGTCACGAGGTCCGCGTGGTGTTCGAGTTCCGCGCCGTAGGCCGTCAGCGCCTGCTCGGTTTCTTTCAGCGCCTGCAGCACCGTCCCATCGAAGCCGGCCAGAGCCGCCCGCTCGCCGGCTTGCGCCTGACGCAGCCGCGCTCGCGGCACGGATTGGTTGGGAAACGCCCAGCGAACCGACGGCCCGAGACCCCACGCCAGGCCGCGCTCGGCCGTGAGATCCGCCAAGTGCAGTCCGACCCCGCCGTAGAAGCCGGTGAGGGTGATGCGGGGATAGAGCTCGGCTGTCGCGACGCCGATCCGCGCGGTGGCGCCGGCGAGCCGGCGCTCGGCCTGGCGCACGTCCGGCCGTCGCTTGAGGAGAGCCGCGCCGTCGCCCACAGGCAAGGGGACCGAGAGCACGGGCGGCGCGCGGCACTCCACCGCTTCCGCGGGCGCCCGCGCCGGCGTCCGCCCGAGCAGGGCTGCGAGCTGGAACACGGCGGCTCGGCGCTGGCCGTCCAGCGGCGGGATGGCGCTGCGAACCTGGGCCACCAGGGCCTCGGCGCGAACCTCCTCGAACTCCGACCCCGCGCCGGCCTTGCGCCGCTGCATGGTGATCTCGGCCTCGCGGCTGACGACCTCCAGGTTGCGGCGCGCCACGGCGAGCTGTTCGCCCAGGCTGCAGATCTGCGCATAGGCCCGCGC